>CAZFNA010000001.1:0-17938 GCA_964520465.1 uncultured Pseudomonadales bacterium
CCCCAATCCGTTAAAACTAATTACCATGCGGAGCATTGTTAATTCTTTTGAGAAAACACATTCCTGCAATCACTGTGGGAATCATGCCACATGATGAAGAAGTCTGAAACGACTTAAAACGAAAAAATCGCTAAAAATTTTAGACAATAATTCGTAATCCTTAGTATGAATTATATTTTTTTATGTGCGCCGATTTTTACAAAAAATACAATCAAGATTGATAAATAAAAATCTAGCGACAGGATAGCCAGATTTAATTAATCATACATTATCGTTAAATGTATATATCGTATATACCTCATCTAATACTGTGGACATCAAAGAACTCATGATCTTTAAATCAAAGTGACTCGCCTGATATCACTGAGCAACGCTGCGTTGAATCTACATCAATTGAGAAGAATAAAAACTGATTTGGTTTAAAGCTGGCCTAGAGCGTGGCCCTATCAAAAAACATAGTTCCGTATTTTTATCTTCTACAATCTGATCGAATTATAAAAGGCAATACTTATCCAAACAACTCTCAACA
Organism: uncultured Pseudomonadales bacterium; assembly: GCA_964520465.1. Taxonomy (GTDB): domain Bacteria; phylum Pseudomonadota; class Gammaproteobacteria; order Pseudomonadales; family Litorivicinaceae; genus HIMB30. The sequence continues at coordinate 530 of CAZFNA010000001.1, forward strand.
AACACTACTCCACAAATTGAATTTGACCAATAAACGAACAAAATCTATTAATGGAGCTTGTCACTACACTGAATAAATTTAATTGGGTAAACTTACTCGACTTGAATAAAGAGGGTGTCAGATAATTATTTTGCTCCGAAAAAAATGAGAATTGATCACAACTCAAAATCTAACTAAGTGGTAAGTTAATGAATGGAAAGACCGTGAGACCAAGGATACCAGTATGGGACGTCTGGATCCGACTCGGGCATTGGTTGATTGTACTGGGAGTCGCCTTTCAGCAATATTCAGGAGAGGATATTGACTTAATAGATGCTCACGCCACAGTGGGTATTCTTTTAGGTGGATGGGTAATCTTTCGATTGATTTGGGGTTACGCTGGTCCTAAATACGCTCGTTTTTCTAACTTTCCAATTGGAGAACCACAAGCGCTATTGCGGAGTATCAAGCTCCTCATTTACAAGACTTCGGAGAAGACACCCGGACATACAACGATCGGTGGTCTTGGAGTCTATGCCTTGGTTTTTCTCATAGGATTTACTTCTTTATCAGGAATGGCCTCGTCTGATGATATTTACTTCACTGGACCCCTAGCATCCTTATTTTCAGATGGTCTTGTGAAACTTGCTAGTCAGCTTCATCCGCTACTTAGCGAAGCACTATTAATTTTTATCGGAATCCATATCATAGCAATCGTTTGGCATGTGGTAGCTACTAAAGATCCTCTAATCAAAGGTATGATTTCTGGCTATAAACCATCATTTGGTCAAAGTATTGGCCACCCACACCCGTTTTCAAAAGCAATATTACTCCGAGGTTTTTTATTCCTAATACTATGTCTTGGGGGCGCATATGTCGTTCTTGGTATTGTTTTAGGTTGGTAGTTTGTTAAAGCGTTATGCCTGGCGGCAGTTCATAAGTTCTCCTTCGCTAACTTAATATTCAGAATCCCACCGCAATTTCAATCGTACCGTTTTACACCACCACTCTAATTTAAAAACCCAAACGCTTTTTTGAGCTAACACAGTTAAGTATCTTCCGGAAAACCTGGTCCGTTGAGTCTATTTTTTATCCACCTCTCCATGATTTTGACGAATTCATATGTGACGGTCCAACCGGAATTCTATCGCAAATCTATGAGCCGTATATTTATAAATAATAGCTCTAATCAACAGATTAAAATCAGGCTTCCTGAAATTATCCGGATTAAATTCATCTCTTCACTGTTAAGATTGTAGCTAAATCTGTTAATTGGTGAGGTTATAGTGAATACAGGTGAACGTTGGCTTTTCAATCTAGCAGCCTTTGTTGTGGTGCTTGCTGGTATAAAATCAGCAACCACAATCATAGTAACTTTACTTGTTGCTCTGTTTGTTGCATTACTGTCCGCACCCCTATCTATTGGACTACAGCGTCGAGGCATTCCCAATGTCTTGTCGGTTCTCATCGTCTTAATTCTTTTATTGTCGGTAATTGCTGCTCTCAGTGCTGTAGTCGGAGGATCAGTTAACGCATTCAGCTTAGCCGCCCCAACCTATGAAGCTCGCCTCAATGAACAATTGGAATCGATATGGGTCTTAGCTGCAAGCTACGATCTCCCTATCGATGCAACCCAGTTAAGACAATCTCTTAACACGTCGGGAGTATTCACACTCCTGTCCAATTTTTTAACAGCACTTGGAAGCCTTTTAACCAATGGCTTCTTAATACTATTAATTGTTGTGTTTATCCTAATGGAAGCTGCATCAATGCCCCAAAAAATGCGAGTTGCATTTGATCGAGGCGAACACGAGCCTTTCCTCGCCTTCACTCAATTCATGAAGCATTTAAATCAGTATCTTGTAATCAAAACACTGATTGGAGTTGCAACTGGAATTGCTGTCACCGCATTTCTGTTAGCCGAAGGTATAGATTTTCCTTTCGTGCTTGGACTCCTCGCGTTTTTACTGAATTATATCCCAACGCTAGGCTCAGTTTTAGCTGGACTTCCCGCAATTATCTTGGCGTTTTTAGAATTTGGATTGGGATCTGCAGGGCTTACTACTCTGGTGTATTTAGGCGTAAATATCGGCCTCGGCCAAGTCATTGAACCTAGATTACAAGGCAAAGGACTTGGTTTATCACCAATGGTTGTATTCCTGTCCTTAATTTTTTGGGGTTGGTTGCTTGGCATTGTGGGAATTTTACTCGCAATTCCACTAACCATGACTGCAAAACTTGCGTTTGAAGAATCACCCAGATACCGGTGGTTGGCGATTCTTCTCGGTCCAGAGCGGCCCAAAAACAATTCAACCAAATGAAGCATGCTGAATTTATAGTTTCCAGGGACTAGCAAATACCCGACGGGCGGCGAGGAGAACTCTTTGACCAATGCCGATATCGAGCAGATCGTAATGGCATTCTGTATGGTGATATTGGTAGGTTATATGGGCGCGATTGTAGTTGATTTATTACCGAAATCTCGAGCCCGTAAGATAGGCCTTTGGATTTGCCTAATTCTTCTGATCCTAGCACCAACTTTTGCTGTTCTCAAAGAACTCGCCACACTCTTCAATGACTTGTAATCAGGAGCCTATGCACCCCAATTTGCGGGCAAGTCTCAGTTTGCAATTTACCAAATGCGGATACAAACATAGAGTCTTTGACCTCTCTATCGATACTCAGTTTAGTATCGCCTCAAATCCCCAATTCTATTCAGATTCATTGGAAAATGTTCGGACAGTTTCTAATCATAGAGCCACGAAGTGATCTACCAGCAAAAACACGAAAAGCCACATAATGTAGTGTATTGAATACCAAAATAGCGCCATGGCATCATCCGAATGCTTTGTGTCGCTATGCTTCTTCAACAAAAATAGAAAGCGTATGTTTATTAAAGTCACACCAACCAGATACAGAATCCCACTCATGCCACTCAGGTAGGGTAGGACAGTAACCACGACCATCAAAATAGTATAGAGCAACATCTGAAGACGCGTGTATTCGTCACCATGTGTGACAGGCAGCATTGGTATCTGAGCTTTGGCATATTCTCCTTTCTTTGCGATGCAAAGCGCCCAAAAATGAGGCGGAGTCCAAGCAAAAATAATTGCTACCAAAAGCAAGGCATGCGCGTCCACAGATCCAGTCACCGCAACCCAGCCTAGTAGCGGAGGGGCTGCTCCAGCTATTCCCCCAATAACAATATTCTGCGGCGTAGCTCGCTTCAGGTAAATTGTATAAACCACCGCATATCCAATAATCGAAGCGAAGGTGAGCCATGCCGTCAGCGGATTAGCTACAAGACCAAGAATAGATAAACCACTTGTGCCCAACAAGAACGCAAAAACCAAAGCATAGGCTGGTGACAGCTTGCCATCAGGAACTGGTCGGCGCTTGGTTCGATTCATAATGGCGTCGATTCTACGGTCCACCACATGGTTGATAGTAGCTGCCGCCGATGCAGCCAGAGCTATTCCAAGATTGGCTAGAACAAACAACTCTAAGCTTGGCAGCACAGGCCTGGCCAGCAACATACCAACCGCGGAAGTAAGAACCATCACGGCCACAACACGTGGTTTAGTAAGTGTTAAATAGTCCCTCCAAGAGGAAGCGCTTGATCTTAGGTTAACCGTATTTGACAGCGCCATTTATAGCCTCCTGATCAGCAACCGCAGTCGCATAGGCAATTGACCATGCCGATAATAGCAACAAAACTCCTAACGCGTGGTGAATAAAGGCCAAGCTATCAGGGACCGCGTAGACGACGTTGGCGTAACCAAAAGCAATCTGTACAACAATCAATCCAATAAAGTGGGAACCTTTTCGAGCGGTCAGCTTTTCTATTTTGATTAAAAACAAGAAAAGGACCAGCCAATATACCGTAACAATTGCAGCGCCAGCTCGATGGACCATATGAATAGCCGCTCGTGCTCCATGTTCAAGCTGGCCCCCCTCATAATTTAATCCCACCTCTGGAAAGAAGTAGAACCCATTGTAAAAATCATATTGTACTTCGCTACCCGAGGCACAGTTTAGGATTCCTGGACAAGCCCATCCCGCGTAATTAGTGCTCACCCACCCACCAAGAAGAATTTGGGCGAATAATACAGCTATTCCTATCACTACCGGCTTTCGCATTCGCAAAAGACGTGTGTCCCCTTCGGCCAAGCGTTTGAGGCGATGCCGTAGGTACATCAGGGTCGATACAATGACTAGACCCCCCATTAGGTGGAGTGTGACGATATTAGGAAGCAACTTCAAAGTCACTGTGTAAGCTCCAAATGCCCCCTGCACAACCACTAACCCTAGCAGCACTAACGATACTAGATAGGGATAGTTGGGAGTGCGCAAGCGCTCTCGATAGCCGATAAAACAAAGGGCTACGATCAACAACCCTAAGATCCCAGCGATATACCGATGAATCATTTCAATCCAGCCTTTGTGCGGCGTAACGTGTATTTCCGGATACCGCTCCTGAAGATAAATTAAAGCATCAGTATCATTAGTCATCACCATACTTCCGAAACAGCCCGGCCAGTCAGGACACCCCAACCCAGAATCGGTAATCCGGGTGAACCCTCCCATCAATACCACCTCAATAGCCAAAAAAAACGCCAGAGTTGCCAGTTTTAGTGGAAGATTATTTGCCATCAACCTACCTTAGATAATTTCAAAAGCTTCTTTAAATCTTTAAGAATCAAAGTTGGATTAACCGATGGTTCAAAACGCAAAACAACATTTCCCAGAGGATCGATCACCCAAATCGATGGCTCTTGCCGGGTCAACGCTGACGCGTTGACCTCCGAAACGATAACGCGCTCACGCTCCCGACCTATGGCTGTATGGAAATTGCTGATCCCTACGCTGAAGGACTTACACGCACCACATCCAGGTCCTGATGCCAAAACTACTTGCCAAGTTGCGGGCTCGCCAGGCGCAGGTAGGCCGACATCACCAGCTTCTGTTCCAACTTCAACTAACTCTCCATGATGTGTCCGTCCCGTAGGTACACCAAGTTGAGCAAAATACATCACAAAAGCTGCCGCCACAGGAATTACAGCGATGCCCCACACTAACCAGAACGTTGTGCGATTACCCATCCGATAACCCTCTCCGCAAAATATAAGCGGACAACCCCGTCAAAACTAATGCCATCAAAAACCATTGGAAAGCATACCCATAGTGCATTTCAGGGCCCATCCGTGGTGATGGCCCAAGAGAATCTCGATCCAAAATACCCTTAGCTAAGACCACCCCGGGTACCACCTCATCTGAAAGAATGCCTCGAAGTGACTGCACCCGCACAGCGCCTCCAACTCGTTCGGCGAACGAATCACTCATCAAATAACCATCAGTCATTGCCATCCACCGTCCACTCAAATCAAACCTGCCAGGTATTTCGACAGACGGCAACTGATCGCGCGAACTTAGACCCGCTATCCATCCCAGATTAACAATCAATTGAATCCCTCCTGGAATCGTCGACACCTCTGTAAATACCTCATAGCCAGCCTTACGATCTTGAATCCGATTATCAAGATAAATCAATGGGCTTGCTTCTTCTCGCTTCACTTTCAGCTGAACGCTGTATGAACGATCCCTTAAATTAATTGCCATTAGATCTGACGGACTTGTTATGACACCTTCTCCGACTTTTAAACGTTCAATCAAGCGTTCTTTATCTTTGGCCCTCTCAAGCTGCCAAAAAACCGCTTTTGTGCACAAACCTATAATGGAAAGCACCAAAACTAAAAACCACCATTTCTTTGTAAGCCACATTGTGGTTTCCTGCTCTCTAACTTAAATGTGAGAGTGAATATGTTTAAAATTTTAATAGTAATTTTATTTCTTGCAGTCGTCGGAGTCCTATTTTCAGGCCTTTACTTCCTAATGAAGGATCCGTCTGACAAAAAACGCGTAGTGAAATTACTTGCGTGGAGAGTGGGCCTCGCTGCAGCTCTTATAGCCCTAATTGGATTTGGGATCGCAACCGGACTACTCGAGCCCCACGGTGTAGGTGGTTAGATAATGTAGACGAAAATAAACAATCCAATCCAAACCACATCAACGAAGTGCCAATACCAAGCTACCGCCTCAAATCCAAAGTGCTTTTCAGGTGAAAATGCTCCATCAAAGCAGCGAAGCAGCATGACAAAAAGCATAGTTGTTCCGAGAGCAACATGGAAACCATGGAAACCAGTCAGCATAAAAAATGTTGCACCGTAGACACCAGACTCAAGCGTCAAGCCTAGCTCTACATAAGCTTCATGATATTCGGCCCCCTGGAAGTATAAAAATATAATGGCCAGCACGATAGTGGCGCCTAGCCAAGCCTCCAGCGCTGCTCTTTTATTCTCCTTCAAAGCATGGTGGGCAAATGTGACGGTCACACTAGACGTGATCAAAAGTAGGGTGTTCACAAGTGGCAGATGCCAAGGGTCAATGACCGCTCTGGCACCCGGAAATTGCTTCATGTCAGGCGTGTTTAGGAGCGGCCAAGTCGCTGTAAACCCTTCCCACAACATATTGGTAGAACCCTTGGCACCCTCCCCGCCTATCCAAGGTACGGACAACACTCGAACATAAAAAAGCGCTCCGAAAAAAGCCGCAAAAAACATAACTTCTGAGAAAATAAACCACATCATCCCTTGACGATAGGAGCGATCTAATTGATCACTATGAAGACCCTCTGCCTCCTCGCGAATCTGATCCTTAAACCACCCAAAAATGACATAAAAAAGCACTAAAAATCCAGCACCTAAAATCCAGGGACCGACCGAGTCCCGACTAGCAGAAACAGCGTTTAGTGTCATCGCCGATCCATAAGCCAAAAGACCCAAAGAAATCGAGGCCAATATAGGCCACTTGCTCTGCTCAGGAACGTAATAGGTAGAATCACTCATAAAGATACACGTCCTTTCTCAGTATTTTGTGAACCCGTCGTCACTTTTTGATTTTCCGTCAAGTCATAAAGCGCGTATGACAGCGTAATTGTTGAAATGTGTTGAGGAAGGCCGGGATCGACTACAAATACTAGAGGCATATCCACCTGAGCGCCAGCCTCCAGAGGCTGCCTCTCAAAACAGAAACAGTTGACCTTGTGAAGGTAACGTGCTGCTTCTGAGGGCGTAACCGACGGCACAGCTTGGGCTACCATCCACTGAGACGTCGTATTTTTTGCGTAAAAATCGGTGACTCTATTCTCTCCAGGATTTACCCGAATAGTTCGCTCATTTGGCCGAAAATCCCACGGCATGTTCGCCGGATTCACGGTCACAAATTGGATCTTTACTGTACGGGACCGATCGATGTCAGTTACTTTTACTGTCCCTTGGGTGAAGTTCTTGCCATTCAGACCCGTAATATCACAGAAGACCTCGTAAAGTGGAACTAGGGCGAAACCGAATCCAAACATAACTACGACTGCCGTCGCCAACCTCACAACAAGTCGATTTAACTTCACCTTATCCCGCATACGCTAGACCACTTTGGGAGGAGTTGTGAATGTATGATAAGGAGCAGGCGACGGAACCGTCCACTCCAGGCCACTTGCACCTTCCCAAACCTGAGACGTCGCCTTCTCTCCCGCACGCGCATTTTGAACAATGTTATATATAAATACGAGTTGGGAAAAACCAAAAATAAACGCGCCCACCGAAGCCATACTATTGAAATCAGCAAACTGCAGTGCATAATCTGGGATCCGCCGCGGCATCCCAGCCAGTCCAACAAAGTGCATCGGAAAGAACGTAATATTCACCCCCACGAAAGAGAGCCAGAAGTGAAATTTACCCATGGTCTCGTTCAATTGGTGGCCAGTCCACTTAGGTAACCAATAATAAGTAGCTGCCATAATGGAAAAAATTGCACCCGGCACTAAAACATAGTGGAAATGTGCTACGACAAAATATGTATCGTGATACTGAAAGTCCGCGGGGGCAATCGCAAGCATCAAGCCAGAAAATCCGCCAATGGTAAATAAAACGACGAAGGCTAGCGCAAACAACATGGGTGTCTCAAAAGTCATAGATCCGCGGAACATTGTGGCCACCCAGTTAAAGACCTTCACCCCAGTTGGCACCGCAATCAGCATAGTGGCAAACATAAAAAAGACTTCACCAACTAAAGGCATACCCACTGTAAACATATGGTGAGCCCAGACCACGAAAGATAACAATGCGATAGAAGCGACTGCGTATACCATTGACGGATACCCAAATAATCGCTTCCGAGCAAACGTAGGAATAATCTCACTAATGATGCCAAATGCTGGCAAAATCATAATATAAACCTCTGGGTGCCCGAAAAACCAAAACAAATGCTGAAATAATACTGGATCACCGCCGCCAGCAGCGTTAAAGAAAGATGTGCCGAAGTGAATATCCATTAGCATCATAGTCACTACACCGGCCAAAACTGGCATTACGGCGATCAACAAAAATGCAGTAATAAGCCATGTCCACACAAACAATGGCATCTTCATCATAGTCATCCCAGGAGCGCGCATATTTAGAATAGTCGCGATAATATTAATTGCGCCCATAATAGATGATGCACCCATGATATGAACCCCGAAAATAAAAAACGTTACTGACTCAGGAGCATAGGTTGTTGACAGCGGAGCATAAAAAGTCCAGCCGAAATTCGGGCCACCTCCTGGCATCAGAAGCGACGACAGTAATATCAGAAATGCAAATGGCAGAATCCAAAAACTCCAATTATTCATGCGTGGTAGCGCCATGTCCGGCGCTCCAATTTGCATGGGGATCATCCAGTTAGCCAATCCAACAAAAGCTGGCATGACTGCACCAAATACCATGATCAGGCCGTGCATAGTAGTCATTTGATTAAAGAAATTAGGTTCAACCAATTGAAGTCCGGGCTGAAATAGTTCCGCACGGATCACCAGAGCCATAAGCCCACCGATCATAAACATGCACAAACTAAAAATCAGATACATTGACCCGATATCTTTGTGGTTAGTCGTAAACAGCCAGCGGCCTAGACCAGTAGCGGGCCCATGATGGTGTGGGTCATCGTCTTTTACGTGTGGAAGATCAACATCAACTGTAGCCATATAGATTCCCTCTTGTTTTACCGGATCGCGCCGGGCTGAACCAAATTGTCCATTGAATTGCCGAGCTCTTTACGCTGATATGTAACACCAACCGCTAGATCGACTGATGACTCCTTTTCTTTCAATGCTTGCATCGCAGTTGCCGCTTTACCGTCGACCACGATATCGATGTGTGCAGCGATCGAGCCAGCAGCTCTCGAGTTGCTGGTGAAAGCTGAAAAAGCTCCTCGATCACCCCGGCCATTTACTTGATGGCAGCCAGCGCAGGCCAATCTGTAAATTTCACCACCTTTGGCCATCAGCTCATCCATCGAAAATTCTTTCATTGCGTACCAGCCAACGCTAATTTGATCGCTTTTTGGTCGGATACCCACTCGGCATAGTCTGCTTCAGTCTTAACCTCCACGACTATCGGCATAAATCCATGCTCTTTCCCGCAGAGCTCTGTGCACTGGCCTCGATAAACCCCGGGCTCTTTCACATTCACCCACGACTCGTTTATGAAACCTGGAATCGCATCTTTTTTCACGGCAAATTGCGGCACCCACCAAGAATGAATTACATCATTCGATGTGATTAAGAACCGAACCTTTTTGTTTACTGGAATTACAAGTGGATTGTCTACTTCCAGCAGATAGTTCGGATTTTTTTGCGCCTCGTTTGCAATTTCTTCACGCGGTGTAGATAGGTTAGAGAAAAAATCGATATCTTCATCCAAATACTGATACCGCCATTTCCATTGATAGCCGGTAACCTGAATATCAACATCTGCTTCGGAAGTATCATACATTTCCATCAGTGTCGCGGTCGCTGGCACCGCCATAGCAATAAGTACTACAAAAGGCACCACAGTCCACAAAACCTCAACCGTCGTGTTTTCATGCCAATGCTCTGCCACGGCACCTTTAGACTTTCGATGATTAAAGATGGAATAAATCATTACGCCAAAAACTAATGTACCGATCCCTACGCAAATCCAAAAAATCAACATGTGCAGATCAAAAATTTCACTAGATAGTTCAGTTGCCCCTCTAGCCATATTGAGCCGCCAGTCAGCTGCGGCCGGCAGGGAAATCGTAGCTAAAAAGATGCTTAAAGTCTTGGCCACGCCAACACCTCCTGTATAAAAACTTTTCATTCATTGCTATTGGTACACTTCTGGAAATTGGTGCGAAAGATACCGATCAACTCACCAGATTTCAAGCTTGTAAAACACTCTACCAGTATAAGCCCTTAGTATAAGTCTATAAAGGCTTGTCTCAAGAAACCAAGGCCATCACAACCTTTGCTAATACATAAACAAAAATCAAAAACCCCAGAGTGAGACAAAGTCCCGCGATTACGAATAATAAAAACCTTCCATTCTGGAAGTCATGCTCCCTATTTTTCTCAGATTGCACGCCCAAGAATCCAGCAAAAACACTTGCAAATGCACGCAACCAATCTTTCACTCAAACTCCTTTATCTTCATCCATCCAATTTAAAATAATATAAATATTTCGACGGAATTAACCAATAAAAATAACCTTTACCTGCAAATAAGTTAAAAGTAATTGATCGCTTTTCTCACACAATTGAAGCGATGGTTACCACAAATACTCCTAAAAGGACCCCGCAGCCCATCAGAAATAACTCCAGATTCATCGGTACAAATGGTGGCTAAAATCCTAACCCTCCCCGTCTCAGACTGCCCTCCACTATCATTACCCAGCTAATCGCTCAATCAACCAATAGACTCCAATAACGCCGATCAAACCCGAAGCAGGCCTTGCGATCCGGTTTTGATACCAGGGTTTATGGATCGTCCAAAAACCGACAATTAAATAAGCCAAAGTGATTACTGCAAGTTGTCCAATCTCGACCCCCACGTTAAACGATAGCAACCCCAGTACAAAATCCTGTTCAGGTAGTCCTAATTCCGTCAAAACACCAGCAAATCCGAGCCCATGCAATAAGCCGAATAAAAATACAATCAAGGCGCGTGATACGTGGACTTTCTGATGCCAAATATTCTCAACAGCAATGTAAATAATCGATGCCGCAATTAGAGGCTCCACAATCGACGGTGCTATGCTCACAACTCCGTATAATCCAAGCGCCAAGGTCACTGAATGCGCCAACGTAAACGCTGTTACCTGAATCAAGAGGTCTGTAAAACGCTTTGAAATCAGCGTTAGACCCAAAATGAAAATAATATGGTCCAATCCTTTTGGTAAAATGTGAGTGAAGCCTAGCTCGATATATTCAAAAATCACTGTACTAAAAGCACGCGTAATATTCCGATCAAGTGAAAGCTCGTCTGACGTTTGGCCCGTCTTTACAAATTGAACTTGCGGTGCAGTTCCTGGGAGGAACAGTCGAACAGCCGTGTTGGGTAAAGATGCATCTACCGCATAGGAAAGGGTCTTAGCACCGCTGGGTAACTTGCCCCCAAAAGACAGTTTGGTATCACGGGGTAAGCTACCATCCTCAACTGGCAGCACGACAACTCCATTCATCTTCATGGCGATCTCTTTGCCCCCAGACCGTATCTGCAAAACTCTCGTGAACTCCTTGCCGCGGCCCTCTAACTCTGTAGCCAACAAGCTTGGAGGCAGCGCCCTGAGTGAGTCATACTGGGCAGCGTTCGAAGAATCGTCAGTATCAGCAAATGATGGATCAATATCTGCCAGCCATGCTTCCAAATTTACCACCAACTCAACCGCCAATAGGCCCTGATCATTGAGGGTCATCGATGCAATCGCTGGCCTCATCTCATGCGCACTTGCAGTTAGACCAAAAATCGCCAACAGTACGCCTAACAATACAGATTTCATTGCAACTGTTTCTCAGCTTAACTAGGTTAAATAATGACATTACACTACAGGCTTATTTTCTGCATCGTTGCAGTATTGGGTGGGACGCCTGCCACTGCCCACGAATTCTGGATCGAACCTTCTGCACATTATGCCGAACCTGGCACATCCGTCGGCATCACCTTGAAAGTGGGCGAAACATTCCGAGGTAGTGCACAACCCTACCTCAATGATGAAGTTGAAAAATTCCTAGTACTTACCGATGTGATTAAAGCTATTCCAGGATTGTTAGGCGATTCAAGACCAGCTGCCAAGGTCACTCTCAATAATGGCCTACACCAGATTATTCACCTCACAACGCCCTCTTCGATAAGGTTCGGCGATGGCGATAAAAGATGGGAAAATTACATCCAACTTGACGGATTAAGAAATCAATTAGAGCAATATCCAGACATCCCACAATCTGTCCCCATTACAGAGCGATACATTCGGTGCGCCAAAAGCTTAATCAAGTCAGGCAGTGATCGGACAACCGACTACCTCTCAGGACAACTGCCATTTGAATTAGTCCTTAATGGTTCGTGGTCAACCATCGACAAAGGGGTAAAGAGATTCACCTTATTTGATAGCGGAAAGCCTCTCGCTGGAATTTTAATCAAGGCGTTTAGACAGTCTGACCGAGAAGTAGTCTCAGAGGCATACACTGACAAACAAGGACAGATCAGGCTAGACCTTCCTACCAACGATCGATACCTTATCAGCGGTGTCGTCATTCGGCCTGACATTGACCGAAATTATAATTGGATCAGTCATTGGCCCACATTAACCATCCAAGTTACTGACTAAGTAGGATATCTATGGCTTTTGCAGTCGCATGAAACGCGAATACGGCGGTCACGTGTGTTACAGCGCCAAGACTACCCGAACAATCCAGTCGACCATTGCCAGGCCTTGGCTTTTGCTGTCCGATCAGACCATCGGCTTGCAGGTAGCGAGTTTGTTCGTTCGAGTAAACAGCGTTTACTAAAAATCGCCTCTTGGGGTTTCTCGGAAATCCATATCGATTCCTCAACGTTTGCTTAACCGATGCAAGCAGTGCATCACCATTAGTTTTAGACAAATCACAAGTAAGTACTTTGGCAGGATCTACTCGCCCTCCCGCAGCACCAATAGTGATTACAGGGATTTTCAACCGCCGGCAAGAAGCAATTAAAGCTGATTTAGCCATCTGGTTATCGCCACAATCAATCACGAGATCTAAATCTTTTTTGATAATCAATTCCACCGTTTTTTCGGTTATAAACTGGTGATCGGTTCGCACTGATATCCTAGGGTTGATCTCCAGACATCGTTGCTCCATTACATCGATTTTTGATTGCCCAACAGTAGACGATAGTGCATGGACCTGTCGGTTGATGTTAGATACGCAAATATCATCAAGATCCGCCATGCGAATCTCTCCAATACCAGTCCTCGCCAGGCTCTCAACTACCCAAGAACCTACCCCGCCAATGCCGACCACATAAGCACTCTTCTGGCTTAGGCAGGAGATTGTACCTTCACCATACAGACGTTCTATACCTTGAAAGGCCTCAGGCGTCTTGTTCGACATCCCCACCAGCCAGCTCAAACTCCTGATGCAGTGATCGGACTGCAAGCTCAAGATATTTCTCATCAACAACAACCGAAATCTTAATCTCTGACGTGGAAATCATCTGAATATTAATACCTTCAGAAGCGAGAGTTTCAAACATTCGGCTAGCCACGCCTGCATGGGATCGCATCCCCACCCCCACGACGGAGACTTTACAAATCTTGGAATCTTTACGCACTTCGCGAGCGCACAGATTCTTTGCCACTTCTTCAAGCACCTCATAAGCAGCTTCGACATCATTTCGATTGACAGTAAAGGTAAAGTCAGTTGTTTGATCGGCACCCACATTTTGTACAATCATGTCAACTTCAATGTTTTTCAAACCGACTGGCGCCAAAATTTTTGCGGCGACGCCCGGAACATCCGGCACACCTAATAGCGTGAGTTTCGCTTCGTCACGATTAAACGCTATGCCTGATATTATGGGTTGTTCCATCGAATCTAGCTCCTCAGTCGTGATCAAAGTACCGGGGCCGTCCTCAAACGCTGAGAGCACCCTGAGCGGAACATTATATTTACCAGCAAATTCAACCGCACGAATCTGTAACACTTTCGATCCAAGCGATGCCATTTCAAGCATTTCTTCAAACGTAATCTTTGACAAACGACGCGCTGAGCTCACAACCCGCGGGTCTGTCGTATACACCCCATCCACATCTGTATAAATCTGGCACTCGTCGGCACCAAGCACGGCTGCAAGTGCTACAGCAGTGGTATCCGAACCACCACGCCCGAGGGTGGTGATGTTGTCATCGCTATCCATCCCCTGAAAACCAGCAACAATGGCTACGCGTCCAGCTTTGAGATCATCGCGAATATTTTCATCATCGATCGCCTGGATACGAGCTTTAGTGTGAGCGCTGTCGGTATGGATTCGTACTTGCCCGCCAGTATAACTTTTTGCCGGACACTGCAACTCGTTCAAGGCTATTGCAAGTAACGCGATCGTAACCTGCTCCCCGGTTGACACTAGCACATCCATTTCCCGCGCCGTCGGCCGCTGACTAGTTTGTTTAGCTAGCCCGAAAAGTCGATTAGTTTCGCCGCTCATTGCAGACACAGCAACCACTACATCGTTACCTTTATCCCTAAATTCTTTGACCTTACGAGCGACTCTCTGGATCCGCTCAACTGTCCCAACGCTGGTCCCGCCATATTTTTGAACAATTAACGCCATCGATATTCCTAGGTTAGCTGTTCTTTAAGCCAGCCCTGAACAGACTCAAGGGCCTCTTGCAGTGAGGCAGGTTGATTTCCACCTGCTTGAGCCATATCAGCACGACCACCACCCCGTCCACCAACCTGCGGTGCGATAAATCCAATAAGGTCACCGGCTTTAACTCGATCCGTCAGATTGTCTGTCACTCCTGCAATCAAATTGACTTTATCATCACGCACAGTAGCAAGAACCACCACTCCCTGAGACAACCGATTTTTGACACGATCAAGCGTATCCCGCAGCGTTTTTGGATCTTGATCGTCTAAATGTGCAATCAGACATTGGACACCTGAAATTTCAACTATATCATCCAATAAATCACCACCTGCTGCTGTTGCCAACCTCATTTTCAAGGCATCAACATCACGCTCAGCTACTTTTAAGCGCTCAGCCATTTGTTCAATCTTGCTTAGGACAGCATCTGATCCCGTCTTTAATAATCCTGCAGCTTTTTCCAGTGTTCCCTCAATATTAAAAACATGCGCTAAAGCACAGTCTCCAGTAACCGCTTCAATCCGACGCACACCTGAAGCTACTCCACTCTCAGAACTAATCTTAAATAAGCCAATGTCGCCAGTCCGAGTCACATGAGTTCCACCGCAGAGTTCAACTGAAAATTCTCCCATGGACAAAACACGCACCTCGTCGTCGTATTTTTCGCCAAATAGCGCCATTGCACCAACGGCCTTTGCTTCTTCAATTGGCATGATACGGGTGGTAACCGCTTCATTGTGCCGAATTTCCCTGTTTACCAACGCTTCGATGCTAGCTATTTCCTCTGCTCCGAGTGGCTTTGAATGCGAAAAATCAAAACGTGTTCGCTCGTGAGTTACCAATGAGCCCTTCTGAGTTACATGATCACCTAGCGTGTCACGAAGAGCAGCGTGGAGCAGATGTGTAGCTGAATGGTTCAGAGCAGTTGCCTGCCGACGCAGCGCTTCGACACGCGCACTGACGGTGTCGCCAACCTTAAATCCACTAGCTAAAGACACGCCTTCATGGGCAAAATGTGAACCAATTTTTTTTGTATTATTGACTTGAAAAGATCCATTGGCAGACGTCAGAACTCCCGAATCACCTTGTTGACCCCCACTCTCAGCATAAAATGGTGTCTGGTTCAAAATAAGAAACCCAGTTTCGCCAGCCATCAACGACTCAACTTGCTCACTATTCTTGACAATGGCCTGAATAACGCCACTGGCATCGAGATGTGTGTAACCCAAAAATTCTGTAGAGCCATCGAGATCGAGCCGAACTTGCCCCTCACCAATAAACCTTGAGCCCTGGCGTGACTTATCGCGCTGATGCGCCATCGCTTGCTCAAATCCTTTGATGTCCAACTCAAGGTCGCGCTCGCGGGCTATATCATTAGTCAGATCTACTGGAAATCCATGGGTATCATATAACCGGAAAATTAATTCACCGGATATTATATTTCCATCAATTAATGCCACAGCGTCCTCAAGCACTTGCATTCCAGCGTCAAGCGTTTTGGCAAACTGAACTTCTTCCTGCTTCAAGGCCGCAACAATTCGATCTTCATTATTACGAAGCTCAGGATACGCCTCACCCATTTCGGCTACTAATGTGTGCACGATCTTATGAAAGAACGGCTGATCGCAGCCCACTTTGTGTCCATGCCGAATTGCTCGGCGGATAATACGACGTAAAACATAGCCTCGACCCTCATTGGACGGCAATATCCCATCACAGATTAGAAACGAGCAGCTTCGGATATGGTCAGCAATCACCCGTAGACTTTTAGCTTCCAGATCTGATGTATGCGTGACGTTAGCCGCTGCAGTTAAAAGCGCTTGGAATAAATCTATCTCATAATTGGAGTGCACGCCTTGCATCACAGCAGCGATGCGCTCTAGACCCATGCCCGTATCAACTGATGGTTTAGGTAACGGTGTACGGGTACCGTCAATTGCCTGCTCGAACTGCATGAACACCAGGTTCCAGATTTCGATATAACGGTCTAAGTCATCATCTTCAGACCCTGGAGGTCCGCCAGGCACGTCGGGGCCATGATCATAAAAGATTTCGCTACATGGCCCACAAGGACCAGTATCACCCATCGACCAGAAATTGTCTTTATCGCCCATACGCGACAGCCGACCTGGATCAATGCCAATCTTCTGAATCCAAATATCTTCTGCTTCCTGATCAGAATGGTGCACCGTAACCCAAAGTCTATCTTTGGCGAGGCCTAAACGTTCGGTCAAGAATCCCCAAGCTAACTGGATCGCTTCTTCTTTGAAGTAATCACCAAAACTAAAATTTCCGAGCATTTCGAAGAATGTGTGATGGCGCGCCGTGTACCCTACATTCTCTAGGTCATTGTGCTTTCCACCAGCACGCACACATCGCTGTGACGTGACGGCTCTGCTATATGAACGCTTTTCCTCTCCGGTAAATACATCTTTGAATTGCACCATACCGGCGTTGGTGAACAGAAGTGTGGGGTCATTTCCCGGAACCAAGGGGCTTGATGACACAATAGAGTGACCATGGTCTCGATAATAGTCGAGAAACTGAGAACGTATTTCAGCACTTTTCATAGTTTATTAAACATCTAGAGTTTAAACAAACCGTAATGCTATCGGAAAATTGCCTTGACTGCTTCTGTTGCATCCGGAAAGTTAAAGCCCCTGGACTTTAAAAATAACAAAGCCTTCTC
>CAZFNA010000001.1:18038-38149 GCA_964520465.1 uncultured Pseudomonadales bacterium
TGTGGAGCGTTTTTAATTTACGATCTAGCTCAGCCCGTGAATGCTCTCGCCGGGCCAAGCTTTTAATCAGGGTGTCGAAGGGCTCCTTAGCCACCGTGCTGACGCATGGCCTCGAGCCGCGCAAACAAGGACGATGTATCCCAGCGCGCGCCTCCCATGGCTTGGACTTCACTGTAGAGTTGGTCCACTGCAGCCGTGACTGGTAATGCTGAGCCATTTTTGCGTGCTTCGGCCAAACAAATCGATAAATCCTTTCGCATCCAATCCACAGCGAAACCGTGCTCAAACTCGTCGGCAAGCATCGTTTTATAACGATTTTCCATCTGCCACGACTGAGCGGCACCCTTACTTATCACATCGATCACTTTGTGTGCATCAAGACCTGCTGCTCGAGCAAATGAAAGACCTTCTGAAAGCGCCTCAACAAGCCCTGCGATACAAATTTGATTCACCATTTTCGTTAGCTGTCCTGCGCCGACATCGCCCATGAGCGAGCAAGCTCGAGCGTATGAGCCAATTACGGGCGCCGCTCGATCAAAGTATGACTGATTCCCGCCAACCATTACTGTCAGCGTTCCATTTTCCGCGCCCTGCTGACCGCCGGATACAGGACCATCAAGAAATCCGACATTCATAGTTTTTGCGACGTTACCAAGTTCTCGAGCTACTTCTGCACTTGCCGTGGTGTGATCGACAAACAAAGCACCTTCACTCATGCCTGCAAATACGCCAGAATCACCTAAGGCAATTACCCGTAAATCCTCATCATTACCGACGCAGGCGAATACAATATCCTGGCCCACAGCCGCTGCTTTGGGGGTTGGCGCAGTTTTACCACCAAATTCCTTCACCCACTCCGAAGCCTTCTGGGCAGTCCGGTTAAATACTGTTACCTCATGCCCAGATTTAGCCAGATGCCCAGCCATCGGATAGCCCATTACGCCCAATCCTATAAATGCAACTTTCATGTAGTCTCCTTTTTTTCGTGTCAATTATAAGGCAATGCACGAGCCTCCAGTCTTTCGCCCAGAGGATGTTTTACTGACCAATCCATGGGGGCTAACATTGTCCGAATCCAGTCAGAAGTGACTTCATTAATACTTTGGAAGCGCCACTTAGGTTTTTTATCCTTGTCTATAATGAGCGCACGTACACCCTCGCACCACTCGCCGTCACTCAAAAAACGCATCGCAAGGTCATGTTCCTGCAACAACGCCGCTATCAAGCTTTGATGCTTTGCACGCTGGAACTGATACCCCGCGACTATGGCAGCACCCGGGCTCGCTTGCTCTAATCCCT
The DNA here is from genome assembly GCA_964520465.1 of uncultured Pseudomonadales bacterium. Classification (GTDB taxonomy): domain Bacteria; phylum Pseudomonadota; class Gammaproteobacteria; order Pseudomonadales; family Litorivicinaceae; genus HIMB30. The sequence continues at coordinate 19,338 of CAZFNA010000001.1, forward strand.
TAAAAATCTGGGGCTCATCGTGATGCCACTGCTGCATGACCCGCCACACATCAACAGGCGATTGGTGCCTAATGCTATTACCAAGGATCACACCATGAATTTCCCAAGGGCCTTGGTTTCGGTATTCAGCTGCCTCTTGATTTAAAATCTGACCAAGTTTGGACAAAGCATGAATCTTCGACTCATAGTTCAGCCCAAGAACTTTATCCATTAATGCATCCTTCTCCGCACGGGGCAGCACCCAATCTGCAAGGTTCAACCAGCATCCGTCAGCAGAGGAAACAGTCGCACCGCTCATTGCTAAACAGATCCCAAGCCCATTTGAAACCCGATTTAGAAACCAGCTTCCGCCGCAGTCAGGCACAAAACCGATAAGAACTTCGGGCATCGCAAGATATGAGTGCTCTGTCACGAAACGTACATCAGCGCCTTGGAATATCCCCATTCCCCCACCCATGATGTAGCCATCACCCCAAGCAAATACTGGTTTTTTACACTCTCGCAGCAATACATCCAAGAGATATTCATCGGCCAGATAAGCTGAGGAATTTTGAAGGTCTTTCAAACCGCCCGCCTGTCCATTATTAGTGACATCACGCACGTCACCACCGGCACAAAAAGCTTTTTCCGTAGACGATTCGATCCAAAGCGCTTTAATCGACACATCATTATCGACCCTCACCAAAATTTCGAGAAGCTCTCGAATCATAGTGTGATCCAATGCGTTTAGTACTTTTGGCCGATTCAGTGTGGCTATTCCCAAAAAGCCATCAGCCTGGTGAAGTGGCACGGAATGAAAACGAATACTAGATTCTTGCATCAAAACTCCATTGAATATAAGGATATCTTTATCTTATAATCGGTTCTATGTGGACATCATATGACAAGTATATTGACGCATTGAAAGCAATAGCTGAACCAACAAGGTTTAGATTAGTTCGTCTGTGTGCTCATGGTGAACTTACTGTTTCTGAATTGACCCGCATTGTGGGGCAATCACAACCGCGTGTCTCCCGCCATTTAAAATTACTTCAAGATGCTAAAGTTTTGGAAAGTTTTAAAGAACAACACTGGGTTTTTTATAGGCTCTCACAGCTTGTTTCATGCCAAAAACTAATTCAGGGCATCTTAGAACAACTCCCTTTAGATGATGCGCTAATGATATTAGATCAGTCTCGTTTAAATGAGCTCAGACATGATCGCGCCAAGCTATCGGAAGAGTTTGTTGAAACAGAGGTTCCAGACTGGCTTCGCCTACATGAATATCACGGCGATGAACAGCGATTTGGAAGCGCCGTTAGAGAGGCTTTAGCCGGTCAACCTGTTGGATATTTACTCGATATTGCGACTGGGACAGGCCGCATGCTTAAAATTGCTGGGCCTCTGACTGAAAGCGGTGTTGGCATTGATTTATCGAAAAAGATGGTAAGGGTAGCCAGAAATGCTCTGGCTGAGGCCGATCTGCCCCACTTAACAGTTCGTCAAGAAGATATGTACCAGATGCGTTTTCCGTCAGGACACTTTGACACCGTCACAGTTGATCAAGTCTTGTACTTTGCCTCGAATCCAGATGCATTAATCAAAGAAGCAACGCGTGTTCTTAAACCTAGCGGTCAATTGTTATTAGTTGCATTTACTGAAGCACAAGACGCCATAAACCCACCACCAGTAGGCATTGCTCTCTCAGAAATCGAATATTGGATAACAGAAGCTGGTTTGAGGATTATATCCACCAACGTATTACCGGGAGAGGCTTTAGATATCAGTCTGATGGTATTAAAAAAACAACAGATTGAGTGAAAGATTACCCCTGTTTTATTTTGAATTTCCCCCGCCGAAATAATAGAAGCGACAAATTTATTGCACGCAGCTTGGCGATTAGAGCCCTTGGCAAAGATTACTTTCACTGTCACATCTTTTTACAGCGGAAAAAACTCCGACTCTCGCCGTAAGAGATACGAATGTCGCACTTGATCAAATAAGTTGGGCCTCTCACGCTCAAACGCATTTATAAACATCTCGCGCAATAATCGATCAGTCTCCGCAATCGAGCAAGATTTTCGTATCCGCTCAGCCAATGCTCCCCCAGCATATCGTTGGCCCGCTACACTGTTTAAAAATGCTTCCTCATTCAATGGATTCATCGAAGCACCTGTGACGTCTGCAAGCGCTCGCACTATTTGTTTTGTGCCGCGCAATTTTCCCTCGGCTGAGTGCCCGGCGACATGAGGACTGATGCGCCATGAACGGTTGATGAGAGAGTCACTAATCACCGGCTCGTTCGGAAATACATCAAGAACAAGATCAAATTGTGGGTTACTCAATAAATCATACTCATGTAATACCGGACCTCGCGAAGCATTAATCAAAAGACTATTATTGCTAAACTCGACAAGAGCGCTTGAATCAAGAAGCCGCTCTGTTCGATATGGACCTTTGCTCAGAAGTGGGACATGCAGAGACACCACATCAGATTGGCGAATCACATCAAGTGGCGGTAAATGCTGAGGTAAATTACACCGATCATATCTCGGTTGATCCGATACCAGACAGCGAATGCCAAGCAAAGAAGACCGCACCTCCAGCAGTGAACCTACCGCTCCAACACCGATAATTCCGAGTGTTAATTGCTCTAGGGATCGACCACGAAATTTTGCCCAGTTCAAGAGCTGTGATAGCACATAGTCAGTCACGGCAAATGCATTACAACCTGGTGCAGACACTACCTCTATTCCACGCTTCCCTAAGTCAGCAAGCGGCAGATGATCTGTCCCTATGGTGGCAGTTCCAATGAATTTTACGGTTTTAGGCAGAGTATCAGCAATAATCCTCGTCGTTGAACGAATCAGTAGCGCAGAAGCACCATTAAGTAAATTCGGCGGAATGTCGCGCCCTGAATACCAGCGGATAATCCAATCCGCAGGCGCTAAATCGGCCAGTCCAAGCAATCCATCGTCAGCAATAACCACAGTCATTGAAGTTTCCTACAAGCGAATTTCTAGATTGTCGCCTATACTCCCCCCTTAAACAAAACTACGACGATATATGTTAACAATTCAAACACCACTACTCGACAAATTGCCTGCTATAGGCGAGCCTCTTAAAACTATTAATGACCTGCCGGAAAGCGCAATTCCTTTGCTTATTGCCGAGATCGCGGGACGTTCTCGGTCACTTGTTCTCGTGCTCGTCGAAAAATCACAAGACGCTCAGCAGCTTGCCAACGCGCTGCATTTCTATCTCGGTCAAGAGCATCACCTAGACTCTGAGGGCGAGGCCGATGGGCTTTCTGATTTCCCCATTATTCACTTGCCTGACTGGGAAACTTTGCCTTACGACAGCTTCTCACCGCATGAAGACATCATCTCCGAGAGACTTAAAGCACTTAGTCAGTTAAGCGATCTCACCCGAGGGCTTTTGATCCTTCCAATCCAAACACTAGCCCACCATTTGCCGCCAAAGCAACATTTAGATGGCCAACGCTTCGTTTTTAAAACCGGTGACGTGTTTGATCTACACACCGAAAGACGTCGACTCGAGTCTTCGGGCTATCATGCCGTTGAAACGGTCCGTGAACACGGAGAGTTCGCAGTCCGAGGCGCGATCCTTGACGTCTTTCCAATGGGTTCTCAGCAGCCATTACGAGTCGAGTTATTTGATACGGAAATCGAGAGCCTTAGAGCATTTGATCCCGACACGCAGCGAACGGTGACAAAAGTTGATTCGGTCACGTTATTGCCAGCTCGCGAAATCCCGCTAACTGAGACAGGCATCGCTACGTTTCGTCAAAACTGGCATGAGATATTTGAAGGAAACCCAAGAGACTGCTCAATTTACAAGGACGTATCATCTGGGCTCGCCCCTCCAGGTATTGAATACTATGCGCCATTATTCTTTTCGCATATGGCTACTTTATTTGATTACCTACCGGCAGATACTCAGACTATTCGCGTTGGCGAACTGCATCTTGCCCTGGAACAATTCTGGACAGACGTTATTACTCGCTACGAAAGTCTCAGATATGACCTGAAAAAACCTATTCTTTCACCCGAACGATTATTCTTCCGAACGGAAGAGTTGTTTGCGAGATTAAAAGATTTTGCCGCAATAGAAATCATTGAAGCCCAGGTTCAACATCAACGCCTAAAAATACTGCCTGATATTACGGTTGATGTCAGAGCAGACGACCCAGCGAAGAAACTGAGAGCCTTCCTAAAGAACGGGCAGTCAGCACTATTCGTAGCTGAGTCAGCCGGACGCCGTCAGGCTTTGCTTGAATTACTCGCAAAATACGGAATTCGTCCAGTGCTCGTTGAGAGGTTCAGCGACTTTGATCCAAAATTGCAACCACTCGCAATTACACTTGGCCTGTTGGAACAGGGGTTATCTTTTGGTGCCTACTCGATTATCCCAGAAAGTCAATTGTTCGGTCGTCGAGTCCCACAAAGGCGCCGACGCAAACAACATGAGATAGCCACTGATTTAATTGTCCGCGATCTATCTGAGATCGAAATCGAAGATCTTATCGTACATATTGATCATGGCGTTGGTCGCTATAAAGGGCTTGAAACGATCACTCTGGGCGATGAGATCAATGAATTTGTAATAGTCGAGTATCAGGGCAGTGCCAAACTTTACATCCCTGTCACGAGTCTAGGCTTACTTAGCCGCTACGCCGGAGGTGATCCCGACTCTACATTCGTCCACAAACTGGGCACAGACCGTTGGATGAAAGCTAAACAAAAAGCAGCTGAAGAAATCCGTGATAAAGCAGCTGACTTGCTCGATATCTACGCTCAACGTGCAGCCAAAGAGGGATTCGCGCACCAAATTGATGAGTCTCAGTATGAGCGCTTTGCTGACGGCTTTCCTTTTGAACTCACGCCAGATCAAGAGACATCGATCGAGGCCGTACTAATTGATCTAAGAGCACCTCGCCCCATGGATCGATTGGTCTGCGGCGACGTTGGATTTGGCAAAACAGAAGTGGCGATGCGAGCAGCGTTTGGGTCTGTGAGCAGCGGCAAACAAGTTTGTATTCTTGTACCAACAACCCTGCTCGCTCAGCAACACTTTGAGAGTTTTCGTGATCGCTTTGCCGACTGGGCTATTAATATAGAGGTATTAAGTCGCTTCAAAAGTACAAAAGAAACCAAAAATATTATCGAAAAAGCAAACACCGGACAGTTAGATATTATCATTGGGACCCATAAATTGCTCTCAAGCGATCTGCAATTACCAAAACTTGGACTGCTGATCATTGATGAAGAACATCGCTTTGGTGTGGCACAAAAAGATCGGCTTAAAAAGTATCGTGCGAATATCGATGTCTTGACATTAACGGCCACTCCAATTCCACGAACCCTCAACCTTTCCATGGCAGGTATCCGAGATCTATCTGTCATTGCAACGCCACCGGCCAGGCGCTTATCCGTCAAAACATTTATAAAACAGAAAGATACTGCATTAGTGAAGGAAGCAATATTGCGCGAATTATTGCGCGGTGGCCAGGTCTATTACCTCCATAACGAAGTAAAAAGTATTGAACGATCAGCAGACGACGTCAGGCAACTCGTGCCTGAAGCCCGGGTTTGCGTCGCTCATGGACAGATGCGTGAACGAGAACTCGAAGATGTCATGACTGACTTTTATCACAAACGATTCAATGTTCTCATATGCTCCACTATTATCGAAACAGGAATTGATATTCCTTCCGCAAATACGATTTTGATCGAAAGAGCAGATCAATTCGGCTTGGCACAACTCCATCAATTACGTGGCCGGGTGGGGCGATCACATCATCAAGCATATGCCTACCTGCTAACACCTGAACCGCGATCGATAACATCAGACGCACTTAAGCGTCTTGAAGCAATTGAAGCAGCCAGTGATCTCGGTGCTGGCTTTCAGCTAGCTACCCACGATCTTGAGATTCGGGGCGCAGGAGAGCTCCTTGGTGAAGACCAATCAGGCAACATGCAAACAATCGGTTTTTCGTTGTATATGGAGATGCTTGACGAAGCAGTTACGGCAATTCGCGAAGGGCGTACCCCAGAATTTGATCAAACAGAATCGGCACACGCTGAAGTTGACTTGAAAATTCCAGCATTAATTCCAAATGATTATTTAAACGATGTACCGTTGCGGCTCCAACTATACAAACGTATCGGTTCGGCCGCATCCGAAGAGCAATTATGGGATATTGAAGTGGAAATGATTGATCGTTTTGGTTTGCTCCCGCCCCAAGCAAAAAATCTTTTTCATCAAGCTCAGGTGCGACTTACCGCCGAGGCCCTTGGAATCAAACAGGTCTCCCTCGGCCCGAAATCTGGCCGTATAGAATTTTGTGAAAAAACTAAAGTCGATCCAATGGTTCTCATCAGTCTGGTACAGTCAAAACCGAATCAATATAAATTAGATGGCGCTACGGCAGTCAAAATTATTCGTGAAACTGCTGGTGCAGAGGCCCGCTTGAAATTGATCCGTGAAGTATTAGATGCATTGAATAGGCCAATAAAAATATGATACGGAGTATTCTTTTTGCCATATTGATACAGGCCATCTCGCCGCTGGTGTTTGCTGACGTAAGGCCCTATGCACTCGAAGTTTTAATATTTGCGCGGCCAAAACCCGTTCAGTCAATCACAGAGGCTTTTCCAGAAAGCGAGTCTCCCGCGCCACAAAGTTTTGATTTACTCCTTGCCCTAAATTCACGATTTAAGAACCTTACACCTTTGCCAGACTCTAGTCGGATCCTTAAAAATTCAGCGTTACGAATTCAAACTCAGATGAACGGTCAAATTCTTTTTCATAAACGGTGGATTCATCCGCTCACATCCACCCAGTCAGATAATCCCTGGTACCAAATCTCGGGCGCTGGCTTGAATGGCTTTAAATTAAACGGATTTCTTCGTTGGTCGATCGACCGTTTCATTGAAGTCGATGCCGATCTGCGTGTGACACGAGAAGGTATGCGCCAGACACCTGAAGGAAAGCCTGTGGATGAAGTCTACGCGCTTCGCGAATTCAGAAAAATGTCATCAAAAGATATCCACTACCTCGATCATCCGGCTTTTGGAGTAATTATTGCTTCTGAGATGATTAAACTTTCTGATCCTCAGGCTCAACCTGCAGATGCAGTGTCTGCGTCGGAAAGGCTACCTCGGCTCCCAGCCCAGTAATTAAGTCATACGATTTGAGCAGTACATCCTCTTTCACAACATGATATTCAGTCCAAACAGTCGTCTTAGTAAAGCAGTACAGAAAGAAATCCAGGGAACTTGGCCCAAACTGATTAAAATTAACCATTAATGTTTGAGATGAGTCGATATCAGGATGTGATTCCAGCATGACTTTAACTGCGTTCACTATTGATCTCACTTCGACGGCATCGTCATATCGGACCCCTATAGTTTCATAGATTCGACGGTGAGACATGCGGGCAGGATTCTCTACCGCTATTGATAAAAAAGTCGCGTTTGGTACGTATAAAGGCCGTTTATCAAACGTCCTAATTGTCGTCAATCGCCAGCCCAATGATTCTACAGTTCCCTCGATATTTCGATCAGGCGATCGAATCCAGTCACCAACACCAAATGGTCGATCCAGGAAAATCATTAATCCACCAAAGAAATTGGACAACAAATCTTTGGCTGCAAAACCGACAGCTATACCCCCAAGGCCACCAAAAGCGAGTACTCCTGAGACCGAGAACCCAAGTGTCTGCAAAATAATCAAGCCACATGTAATCAAAACGGTTATTCGAATCAAACGACCGATCGCATCAATTGTCGTAGGGTCCAACTTATTAGCATTCGGATCACGCATCATTCTACGCTGAACACTATCGATGAAACGGATAAGCGCCCAAGTAAGTGTCGCAACCACTAGCGCTGATCGGAGTGGAGCAAAGACACTTTCGAGGTCGAGACCGACTGATGCTCTCTCGAGAGCAAATGTGAGGCCAACGACCCAGACCAGAGTGCGAGCAGGTCCTTGCAACGAAGCAAAGAAAGTGTCATCCCATTTTGATGCTGTCTTCTCAGCTCGGTTTTTAAGCGTTCTGACGAAGCGGCGGACGACATACGAACCAAACACGGTCGCAAGAACAATAACAAAGAGTTCAACACCACGTAAAACAGCAACAGCTGACATACCTAAGCCAGTCAGTGGGGCCTCGATCCACGTAATAAAAAAGTTTATGAGTAGTTCAAACATGTCAGGTTTCCAAAATATTTACTAAAACACCCACCGATGCAGTCTTGGCTATTTCGCAGACATCATCCAGACCCATCCTTATACATCCATGCGATTTTGGGATGCCCATTGGCTCAACTGGAGGAGTGCCGTGAATGTAAATTAAACGACGCTGTGTATCCACTTGCCCCCCTCGATTCACACCTTTTTCATTACCACACAGCCACAAAATTCGACCCAAGATCCAATCCCGATCTGGACAGGTTAAATGTAAATCCGAAGTCCATTGCTCCCCTGTCGGTCTTCGGCCCACAAGAACCGCGGCTTTGGGAAGACCGCACCCAATAACTGCACGAACCCGGTGCAGGCCCCGTGGAGTGCAGCCCGATCCCTCTTGCTCTCCTGAGCCGTTAAGCGCCGTAGAGCAAGAGTACTCTCTCAAGCAGCCCGATTCGAAAACTCGACAAATTTGCGATTTAAGATTGATCTCTATTGATTCAATTGCCATAGTCATACTCTAACACTTGCAAATAACAAAATTGGATGAAAAATTAATGAAAGTAATGACCATTTCGGGCTTTGGTGGCCCTGAAGTATTTTCCGTCCACGAAATGCCAGATCCCACCGCAGGGGAAGGCCAAGTGGTCATTAATGTTCAAGCATCAAGCGTAAATCCGATCGACCTAAAGATTCGCTCAGGTCTCGTTCCACCAGCGACTCCAGCATTCCCTGCTGTCTTGCATGGGGATTTTGCAGGCGTCGTGGCTGAAGTCGGACCAGGCGTCACACACTTGACCGTAGGCGATGAAGTCTGGGGATGTGCCGGGGGATTCAAAGGCTTGGCTTCGGGAGCGCTGGCTGAAAAAATGCTTGCCGATGCAGCGTTAGTTTCAATAAAACCTAAAAACCTTTCTTTCACCGAAGCAGCCGCACTGCCGCTAGTTTCGCTAACAGCCTGGTTCGCACTCGCTGATCGAGGAAAAGTTAGATCCGGTGACAAAGTACTTATTCATGCGGGTTGTGGCGGCGTTGGGCACGCGGCCATTCAAATTGCCAATTATCTCGGTGGTATTGTACATACAACAGTTAGTACAAAAGAAAAAGCAGGTTGTGCGCACGAGCTCGGAGCGTCAGAGACGATCTTGTATAAGGGGCTGTCGGTCGATGATTATGTGAAGCAACATACCGACGGAGTAGGTTACGACCTAGTGTTTGATACTGTTGGCGGGAGCAATTTAGATGCTAGCTTTCAGGCTGCGCGCTATGCCGGTACGGTTGTCAATATCGCGGCACGATCTAAACATGACCTGAGTATAATGCACGCTCGAAGTCTTTCATTACATGTTGTGTTCTTAGTTGGTCAGATCGCTAATCCAATGAATAGGCATACCATCCGACCTCGTTTAGAACAACTTAGAGAGCTTGCGGAGACTGGTGAGCTTAGACCACTAATTGACAAAACCCAATTTGAATTTGAGGACGTAGCAGACGCTCATGCATACCTCGAGTCAGGCCAAGCAATCGGTAAGGTTGTACTTTTCAGATGATTACATTCAAAAAATATTTTATTTCTATAAAGGTTACCTAGCTTCAAACCAGAACTAACTGATGATAAGCGGAACTATTAGAAGGATGATCGCCAGTTAACTAAAATTGTCCAAAGGTTCAAACGTGCTAATTACCGTCTTTCACTACTTTCATTAATTTTGTGATTATAAGACGTAATGAGTATTTTCAATTCCAGTTCTTATTCTTACTAGTTTGACCAACGCCAGGGTTAAATGAGTTAGTAGGATCGAGCTTCTGGTAATGAGCAAAAAGATCTTTTTTAGCTCGATATTCGTGACCAACGTTGTGCTCAGCCGGATACTCTGCCCCACGGTCTTCAAGCTCACCGAGAATTATTTGTTTAACTTGTTTGGCGTCAGTTCCCTTTGTCAGGATGTAGTTCTGATGAAGGACATGGCAAAAAAAATGTCCATAACAAAATTTATCAGCAACCAGATTCTCAGCCGCATCGATTGAGTTGGCGGACCAATCCCACTCATTTCTTTTAAGCGCCACATCAATTGATATCATCTGGCCAAGGCTTTGAGATTGACACATGTGATACCTAGAGATAGCTCCCGCCGCTAGAAATCTATGCAACATGGCTTTATCCCCTTCGGACGGAGAGCACTCAAAAAATCCTCCATCGTGCTGTTTAAAAAAAGATTCCAGGTAGTCACGTGCTTCTTCAACGCCATCGTTTGTAGTTTCCAAAATCCAGTGATGCTCATATTTGTTCCGATACTCCTCCATTCGTTTCGGCAGATGATTAGGAAGAAGATAGCTGAGCTTTTGCATAAGTCTGTCCGAAAAGTTATCAGAGAGAAAAGATAGCTTTGTAGCCCAACGATCGATAATATTTTTCCACTTGAACAATTTGGGGATATATTTACTGCCTACCGTATTTATGACGTAAAAATTATCTTTCCCATATTCCTTTGTCACGTCATAAACTCGGCGATGAACATACTCTCCCGAAGCTGGTAAATTTTTAAAGCTTGTCAAGATTTCGCGGCGCATCGTTTCAAGCAAAAATGTGTCGTGAATTCCAACATAAAAAACTTGTTTATGATTCGCCCTTTGATACGAATCAATGCGAACAGCGAAAACCGCAATTTTACCAGCGCATCCAGATGCACCGCTTAGCCTTTCAGCATTATGATTATAACGGGCGGGAGTATCTGCGTTCACATCACGAACGCGCTCATGATAAGAGCAATCAGACGCTAGCCGCTCAGTATCTTTGACTGCCTCATCTCCGTAATTTTTTTCTTGCAAGTTTTTTAATATTTGCTCAGGTGTGTTACCTAAATCTATATCGAGCTCATTTACTAATTCCAATTCACCTTGCGAGTTAACTTGAGCATATAATGCAAGCTCGGTATACGCCGGACCACGTTGTAATAATGCTCCACCTGAATTATTGCAAACTCCCCCGACTATAGATGCGCCAATACACGACGATCCAAGAACTGAGTGCGGCTCTCTTCCGCTTTTATGCAATTTGTTTTCTAGCTCAAATAAAGTAGCCCCAGCTAGAGCAACGAACTGTGTCGCATCTTTAATCAAATGTATCTCATCTATTCTAAGGGTATTTACTATAGCGAGAGGGCGATCATAATCCGCTCCGTTTGGCGTCGATCCGCCAGTTAAACCGGTATTTGTCGCCTGTACAAGAACTGCAATATCAGCCTCAACACAAATCTTGATCACATACCACATTTCAAGGAGTGATCCGGGCCTTAATACCACCAAAGCAGCTCCCCCACCAAGCCTCCAGCCTTGCGTAAACGGTTCCATTTTCTTTAAATCGGTGATTACGAAACTACGGCCGATGATCTCGCTAAAGCGCGAGAAAGTTTCCATCTTATTTAATTCCATACAAACACCTATTTTTCCCTCATGTACAGTTTCAAAACTAATATTTGCTGGTATTTAGTCGCAGAATTAATTGCAGACTTCGTTCACGATTGTCATACTAATTGTGTGATTACCACCGTTCCTCTCATCTATCAACGGAAAAGTAGCACGCCAAAATAGCGGTGCCATCTAATACAGATGTAGACGGCGGTATTTAACCCTCAACTAACGATTTTAACCAGGCTTAAGGTAAACATGAAACTACACAATTGCCATAATTTTCAAGATTTCAGGGAGCTTGCTAAGAGAAAACTCCCCTCGCCAGTATTTCACTACATTGATGGAGCAGCCGACGATGAACAAACTTACGCTCGCAATACAGCCGCTTTCGGCGATGTAGACTTAATCCCCAACGTCTTGGCGGGAGTTGAAAATATAGATTTGTCTACTACGCTTTTTGGTAAGAAGCTTAGTATGCCACTTTACTGCTCTCCCACTGCACTGCAACGACTGTTTCACTATGATGGAGAGCGAGCAGTTGCACGAGCCGCAGAAAAATTTGGAACAATGTTTGGAGTATCGTCACTGGGAACTGTCAGCGTAGAGGAACTCAATGAATTAGTAGTAGATACGCCAAAGATGTTTCAATTTTATTATCATAAAGACAAAGGCTTAAACGATAATCTTTTAGAAAGAGCGAGAGCTGCAAAGTTTGATGTACTCGCATTAACTGTTGATACGATTACTGGCGGTAATCGTGAACGAGATCTAAAAACTGGATTCACAATCCCACCTAAGCTGACATTAGAAAGTATGTTGAGTTTTGCTACTCACCCAATGTGGGGCATCAACTATCTGACCAAGCCCAAATTCAGATTGCCACATCTTGAAGATTATGTAACCGAGGGAACAAACGTCAATACATCTATAGGATCGTACTTCTCAACAATGCTGGATCAGTCAATGAACTGGAAGGACGCAGAAAATCTCTGCTCAAAGTGGGGAGGGCACTTTGCACTCAAGGGAATAATGAGCGTAGACGATGCTAAAAGAGCCGTGGATATTGGGTGTACTGGCATAATGGTTTCTAATCATGGTGGCCGACAATTGGATGGTTCACGAGCCTCCTTCGATCAACTAGCAGAGATTGTGGATGCTGTTGGCGATAAATTAGATGTCGTTTGTGAAGGTGGCATACAGCGAGGAACTCATATCCTCAAAGCACTATCAATTGGTGCAAAAGCTTGCGCAGGTGGCCGTCTTTATCTTTATGCGCTCGGTGCAGCTGGCCAAGCAGGTGTTGAGAGAGCATTAAATCAGTATAAAACTGAGTTAGAACGCGGAATGAAACTGATGGGATGTACGTCAGTAGAGCAGCTTTCCAGAAAAAACTTACGCTTCCGATAATTCAGATCCAGTTAACGTGCATCTCAAGAGTAGTTTTATTTACTTTTGAGAGGCACGTTAACTAGAGAGCCCGACATAGAGCAAACGTATGCTGGAAATAACCAATCCAAAATAACACACGCGGTAAAACCAAAGAGGAGACGTCCTCTGATTCAAATAAATTCCCAACCATACTGCGAAGGGGCCAATGGGGGCTAATACCAATGCGGTCCAGAGAATGTTTTGAGTGAACTGGCCTAACCAGTAGTAGGGGAAAACTTTAGCAAGATTTACAAAAGTAAAGAATACAACTGCAGTCGCGGTATAAGCCTGCGGAGAAAGTCGTTGTGGTAGCAGTGCAATTTGGAGCGGGGGACCGCCAGCATGAACACTAAAACTAGTAAACCCAGAAACAGAACCCCAAAAGACTGAGTGCCAAACGCTTGTAACTCGTTGGTCGTGACCTCTAAATATGCCTAGGTGCTCGATCCACCACTGAAGACCAAATACCAGTCCCATGCACCCAATCATGATCCGTAACGCATCATCTGAAAGTAAATGAAAACTAAATACCCCCGCGAGGATACCCAGCCCAGCGGAAGGCAACAAACGTCTCAGCTGTTCCCAGCACCAACGCCCTCGCCATCCGTGCAAGCCAGTAAAGTCCATAACAATGAGGCATGGCAACATAATCGCAGCCGCCTGTTGGACGGGGATTACAATTGCTAAAAGCGGAACACCAATTACACCAAGACTACCACCGAACCCTCCTTTAGAAATTCCTACGATCATCAGACCAACTAAGGCAAGAACCAGAAATTTTGGATCTTCAATCAGTAACTCACCTGTCATAGACTAGATCGCAAGAAATACTACCTATTTACATACTTAGCTTTCAGGAGGTAATTCAGTAGTCTCTTCTTTTGCAGTTTCACCCGGCACCTGTGCAACCAATAAGCGATCACGAAGTAGTTTTTCAATCTCAAGGGCCATAGCGCGATTTTCATCAAGGAACTTCGCTGCGTTTGCTTTACCCTGCCCAATCCGTTGCCCACTGTAGGAATACCAAGCACCAGATTTTTCAACCAAGCCCTCCTGTACACCTAAATCAAGGATTTCACCCATGTGGTAGATCCCATGGCCGAACATGATTTGAAACTCAGCCTGCCGGAATGGTGGAGAAACTTTATTTTTTACTACCTTCACTCGGGTTTCATTACCGATTATTTCGTCACCTTGCTTAACACTACCAATACGACGAATATCCAGACGAACAGAGCTGTAAAATTTAAGCGCATTGCCGCCTGAGGTGGTTTCTGGATTACCAAACATTACTCCAATCTTCATACGAATCTGATTAATAAAAATCACTAAACAATTAGAGCGTTTAATATTACCCGTAATCTTACGAAGCGCTTGACTCATCAGGCGCGCTTGTAGCCCCACATGCGTGTCGCCCATATCACCCTCTATTTCAGCACGCGGAGTCAAAGCAGCTACCGAGTCAATAACTAAAATATCCACGCTTCCAGATCGAACCAGCATGTCTGCGATCTCAAGCGCCTGTTCTCCGGTATCTGGTTGGGAGACAAGAAGATCATCAACGTTTATGCCCAGCTTTCCAGCATATATAGGGTCAAGTGCATGCTCGGCATCAATAAATGCTGCTGTCCCACCATTTTTTTGACATTCAGCAATAGTTTGCAGCGTCAAGGTCGTCTTGCCAGAGGATTCAGGACCATAGATTTCAACGATTCGACCCTTTGGCAATCCACCAATGCCGAGAGCAATATCTAGTCCGAGTGAGCCCGTGGAAATTGCTGGGATCGCTTCTCTAGGAGAATCTCCCATACGCATGACTGCGCCTTTACCAAACTGGCGCTCAATTTGAGTTAAGGCGGCATCAAGCGCTTTACGGCGGTTATCGTCCATCTGAATACCCTTCTACTAAATGTTAAATCTGATTTGTAGAATAACGCTGTTGAAACAACCTGTCAGTAGAAAACACTGAAAATATTGTCAGTGTTTTACGATAACCGATTCAATAGCTGTGATAGCCATGGAATTGTAACTTTTCGCTGGTCTCGTAAACTTTCCTCATCGATAGCAGAGATTAAATTCATTAGTTTCGAGGGGTTCCTAGGGAGACGAGGAGTCAGAAACCGGATCACATCTGGCGTCAGGTGAATATGCAGCCGTTTTAAGTGACACTTAAATAACTGATGACACCCTTCATCGCCCAGGCCATCAAGCGGAAGAATTAGAGCTGCCCGAGACCTGCTCGCAAGATCGGGAAGACTAATTAGTTTATCCACCCGAGGTGATGATCGAGAAATTAAAATAAGCCCATTTTGCTTTCGTTTCCACCAAGAAAATAAAGCCGCTTCGGGGATATCGTGACCGAGCCACTGGTCGGCTCGATCCAATACTAAACCATCAGTTTCTAAAAGATTTTCAAATAAATTCCCGCTGAGTTCTGGAGTAACCTCTCCACAATCGAAATAATGAAAGCTGAACTGCTCAGCTAGATGCAATGCCAGATGAGTTTTTCCTACACCTTCAGGGCCAAAAATCCAAAGTTCAGCTGAACGGTCGATAAGATTGCTTTTTATTTGAGATAAAATAAGACGATGCTGATCTGTTTCAATCCAGCAGGCAAACGAAAACCTCTTGGACGCTTCTAGTTTTAGAATTTCCTGAGTAGGATACTGATTTATCAATTGAGTACGTAGACCAGAGGAGAAATAAATTGAACCGAATCGAATGATGAAATCAATTCATCTGTCGCCGCCAACGTCATATCGGTCTGTAATATTAGAGTTGCTTCTTTAGCATGAAATTGCATTTCCGCAATGGAAACAGTCGCGACTGCTTCAACATGATCGATCAACTCCATAAGCTTGATCATATCAACATATTCTACCCGAACCGACCACCTACCAGATACGATTTGTTTTTGAGTACCTAGTGATCCTGGAGGTTTCATTAAAAGACGATCAACCCCTGCACTATTTTGTTTTGACATTGCACGTGCATACTGCATAAAAATAATAATCAACGCTTTTAATCGGTCGTCCGGTGTCTCACCCTCTATTTCACCAAATTTAAAATCTCCATTAGCTTCATAAAGCCAATACTTTAATGACTGCCGCTCTGGACGATCGCCAATAACTAAAACATGTTTAGTGCCATACCTTGCCGACGCATTTATTACCACGCCCGAGAATTCTCCCCATATTTCTGCAGGCGAGAGGGCTAAAGTGTCTTCAAGATCCATCAATGGCCGTTGAATTGGCACGCCAAATCGCTTGCTGGCTGCTAACAATCGATCCACATAAACGTTTGAATCCTGACCAATCATAAAGCGTTCCAACCCACGCTCCTCAGTGACCCAAACCAGAAACTCTGGCCGTTTCGCTTCCCATAATTCAATCCCGGCCGCACCAAGCCTGACCTTTAATCCGTCTACATCAATGTCTACGACGAAACTATCACCATCATAGCCATAGGAGTTCACGAGCGCCTCAGACAAACTGAAGAGATCGGGGGCATCGCGGACCATCTGGGTCACAGGGATTCCAGTCAATCGCTCCGCGATGTGAACAATCGCATCATCAATCGCTTCTTCTACGTTAAACATCGCCGGCTCTTCAACCGCTGTCCGGAACTCAAGAGCATAAGCTAACGATGACATCAAACAGGCGATGGCGACTACAATACTTGCTGTCATGAAACTCCACATTGTTTTTGCTTAGGCAGCAAATGATACACTCCCTTAATCATTCACGCAGGAAGTTAAAAAATCAATGAGTCAAGATCATCAGAAAGGTCTTTCCTATCGAGACGCTGGTGTCGATATTGATGCAGGAAATACTCTAGTAGAGCGCATCAAACCACATGCAAAACGAACCGCACGAAAAGAATCACTGGGTACGTTAGGTGGTTTTGGCGCCTTATTCAAAATCCCAGAGAAGTACACCAACCCAATCCTTGTTTCGGGTACCGACGGAGTGGGAACAAAGCTAAAACTGGCAATCGACTACCACCGCCATACCCGTATCGGAGAGGACTTGGTTGCAATGTGTGTCAACGACTTGATCGTTGCAAATGCGGAACCATTATTCTTCCTCGATTACTACGCAACAGCTGAACTCGATGTAGACGTAGCTGAATCAGTCATAGCATCCATCGCCGACGGGTGCGAACTTGCAGGCTGTGCACTGGCAGGCGGCGAGACAGCTGAAATGCCGGGAATGTATCATCGCGGCGATTATGACCTTGCTGGCTTTTGCGTTGGTGTCGTCGAGGAATCCAATCTCCTCGACGGGTCCCGCGTCAAATCAGGTCAATCGATTATCGGGCTCCCCTCTTCTGGCCCACACAGCAATGGTTACTCTCTAATTAGAAAAGTCATCGAATACGCTGGCATTAAACCAGAAACCGAAAAACTGACCGATGAAAACATGATCCTAGATGCTCTAATGCAACCCACTCGCATCTATGTAAAATCCGTACTGAAGGCTATGGCAACCGGCTATATCACCGGGGCAGTGCATATCACTGGCGGAGGGTTTCAAGAAAATTTACCTCGGTCATTCAGTGATGACGTAACTGCTGCTGTTGATCTCGATCGATGGGTACAGCCAGACATCTTCAAATTGCTCAAGTCACGCGGTGGTATCGAAGCAGAAGAAATGTTGCGAACGTTTAATTGTGGAATTGGCTTCGTTTTATTTTGTGCCCCTGAGCATCTAGATAGTGTAATGAAGATACTCAGAAAAACCGGCGAGAAACCCCTAATAATCGGAGAACTAATTGAACGCTGCGAAGACCCAGTAATTTTTTCAGGAGCGTTTGCTTAATGCGAGTCGTGAGCCTAATTTCTGGAAACGGAACCAATCTCCAAGCACTCATCAACTGCCAGAATAAAGGGCTCTTAGGAAATGCTCAACTTATCGGCGTTATCTCCAACGTCGATAACGCCTTTGGACTTGAGCGTGCAAGCCAAGCTGCGATTCGTACCTCGACTCTCCCCCATACTCAATTTGTAGATCGATTGTCATTTGATTTGGCACTTATTGAAGTGATTCGTGAATATGATCCTGACCTCATCGCTTTAAGCGGATTTATGCGGATTCTAACTGTGGATTTTGTGACTTACTTTGCCAATAAACTGATCAACATTCATCCATCACTTCTGCCAAAATATAAAGGTTTACACACGCACCGTCGAGCAATTGAAGCCGGCGAAAGAACTTCTGGAGCGACTGTGCATTGGGTTGCTGAGAAATTGGATAGCGGCAGTATTATTCGGCAAATCAAAGTTCCAATTTTACCGGAAGATACCGAAAAGACCCTGAAAGCACGTGTTTTAAAAGCAGAGCATAAGTTATACCCCGCCGTTGTTCGGGATTTATCACTGGAGATCTCATAGTGCTCAAAATTTTTGCTTTGTTAGTATTGACCAGCACATCAGTTTTAGCCCGCGATTACGAAGCAAAGTACGACTTGGTATGGAGCCAAGGTATTACTCTCCAAGCTGAGGCTACAGAGACTCTTAAAAAGGTAGATGATAGATATGAGATGATTCTGCACGCAGAAGCAAGCGTCGGTTTCGCCAATGAAAAAACGAACCTTCTGTTCGACCCGAAACAGGGGTGGAAACCCCTTAATTATAGTTACACTGAGAGCATATTAGGCCGCAAAAAAGAGAATAATTTCCGCTTTAATTGGGATAAAAATACGCTTGTTTGGCTTAATGAACCCGAGAAGCAGCAAACCCCAATTGCGGCTGGGACTTTGGACCCACTGGGGTTTAGACT
>CAZFNA010000001.1:38159-41553 GCA_964520465.1 uncultured Pseudomonadales bacterium
CCAAGTCCATAACAATGCTTGACAGTACCAGCATTAAAGCCCGGTCCGTTATCACTGGCGAGCTAGAGGATATTATAACTTCACTAGGAACTATCGAAGCCCAACATTTTATTTTCAAGGAAGATAATCCTGATCCAAATCACTCGTTTGAATTCTGGTTGGCGCCAAGCCTAGATTATCAGTTGGTCAAACTTGAGAAAAAAGATAACAAGCGGTCTTTTGCGTTGACGATCAAAGCCTATCAGACCAAAGTAGCGCCCTAATACTGAGAGGAATTTATGAAAACAGGGCTTCACCGATCAATTCATGCAATTGAAGCAATAGAGTGGGATCGACTGAATCCAGATCAATATCCTGGACTGTTACACGGTTTTTTATCTGCACTTGAGGATTCTCGCAGCGTCGGTGAAGGAACTGGCTGGGATCCATGTTATGTCACCGCCACCGACCAAGACGGTCTCGCTGGTGCAATGGTGTGCTACTTAAAATCAGATTCTTATGGCGAATATGTTTTTGACTACGCTTGGGCTGACGCTTTTCACCGCCACGGTGTCGAGTACTACCCAAAATGCGTAACGGCCGTCCCCTTTACGCCCGCTTCAGGCCCAAGAATCCTAATCCGAGATCCATCTGATAGCCAAGAGGTCTGCAAGTATTTAATTGATACTGTTCACAACGAACTTGCAGAGCATATCTCGAGTTGGCATATCCTTTTCCCTAATCAGGAGAGTCAAGAAATCTTGACCAAGTCAAGCCCTTGGCTTGAACGAAACGGCGTCCAGTTCCATTGGTTCAACCAAGGCTTTAAAAATTTTGAAGACCACCTGACCAGCTTTAACTCCAAGCGGCGAAAAGAAGTCAAACGAGAGCGGCGCAGAGTCGCCCAGCAAGGCATCCATTTCGAGCGTTTGAGTGGTCATGAATTAGATGCAAAAGCATTAGATACTTTATTTGAATGCTATCAAACAACTTATCGTAGGCGTGGCAGTTTAGGTTACCTCACACGTGAATTTTTTGATTTAATCCAAACGCGGATTCCCGATTCAATCCGTGTGGCATTTGCTATCCATCAATCTCGACGCATTGCCATGTCATTCTGCTTCAGAGACAAAACCACTTTATATGGGCGTTATTGGGGCGCCTTGTATAATGTTGACTGCTTGCATTTTGAGACCTGCTTCCATCAATGGATTGAAGATGCTATCGCAGAGGGCATTGAGCGTTTTGATCCCGGAGCTCAAGGCGAACATAAAATTGCCCGCGGATTTAGGCCCGTCAAAACGTCTAGTTTGCATTGGATTCAGAATCTCGAATTCAGTGCGGCAGTGAACGAGTTCTTAAAACATGAGCGGTCTCACATTGAACAGTATTTCCATGCCTGTGATGAACACACACCATTTAAAGAATTCGATGTACCAATTCTTCTTGATGTTGATATAACCAAAATAATTCGTTAAAAGTCCTTCTGACGAGGTCTGCGTGAAGCTTGTCCGACTAGTTAAATGAGTTAGTTAGTAAAGAAATACAAATACTGGTCCAGACTCATTCAGTTAGATTTGCGCAAAACTGATTGTTAAGAGAAACAACTGAATGCGCTGTACTCCCGATGGTCGAAGCCCGCTATACTAGGCTCCTTCTGAACTACCCTACATGGATACACTATGCGGACCTCAAAGCTTTTAATGCCCACATTAAAAGAAGATCCAGTCGATACAGTTGTTGTCAGTCACAAATTGATGCTACGCGCCGGAATGATTCGACAACTAGCATCGGGACTCTACACCTGGCTTCCTCTGGGACTCCGAGTGCTAAGAAGAGTAGAGAGCATTGTGCGAGAAGAAATGGTTCTAGCCGGAGCTCAAGAGATCTTGATGTCTTCTGTGCAGCCAGCAGAGTTATGGGAGGAATCAGGCCGATGGAGCCAGTTTGGACCTGAATTATTGCGTGCAAAGGACCGTCATGGCCGCGATTTTTGCCTCGGACCTACCCATGAGGAAGTGGTAACCGACGTTGTCCGACGAGAGGTGAATTCCTACAAGCAGTTACCGCTAAATCTATATCAAATTCAAACCAAGTTCAGAGACGAAGTCAGGCCACGTTTTGGCGTTATGCGCTCTCGAGAATTTATTATGAAGGATGCGTATTCTTTTGACATTTCTGAAGAAAAAATGCGTCAAAGCTATACCACCATGTATGAGACTTATTGCCGCATTTTCGATCGAATCGGACTGGATTATCGTGCCGTATTAGCTGATTCAGGGGCTATCGGCGGTAGTGGATCTCAAGAGTTCCATGTGTTAGCCAAATCTGGCGAAGATGATATCTTATTTTCCGATACTTCAAACTACGCTGCAAACATTGAAAAGGCAGAATGTATTGGATCTGGGGAACGTCTTGGCGCCCTAGAAAAACTAAGGAAAGTCGCAACACCAAACCAAAAGACAATCGACTCACTAGTTCAAGACTTTGAGTGTGCCATTGAGAAAACGGTGAAAACTCTCATCGTCAAAGCATCCGAACTCAGCGATTCAGATTACGTTGCACTGGTCATACGCGGGGATCACTCGCTCAATGAAGTAAAAGCTGAAAATCATCCAATGGTTAGTTCGCCTCTTACCTTCGCAACCGAAGATGAAATCCATAGAGTCATGGGAGCAGGCACAGGCTCACTTGGTCCCGTGGATTGTCCAATCCTCGTCATAGCCGACCGACAAGCTGCCATCTGCTCTGATTTTGGAGCTGGCGCAAATGATGATAGTTGGCACTACTTTGGGATCAATTGGGGCCGTGATTGCAAGGAACCTGACATATCCGATCTAAGAAATGCTCTTGAAGGTGATCCTTCACCCGATGGGTCAGGCGCTTATTTGATCCGCAAAGGAATCGAGGTTGGACATATCTTCCAACTTGGTAAAAAGTACTCTGATGCCATGAGTGCAACAGTGCTCGATGAAAATGGCAGGCAATCCCAATTGTATATGGGTTGTTACGGAATCGGGGTAACCCGTATTGTCGCAGCTGCAATCGAGCAACGTCATGACGACTATGGAATTTGCTGGCCGCCAGCTCTTGCTCCTTTTGATGTCTGCATTGTGCCAATTGGCAGCAAAAAGAATCCAGCCGTCGACGAGGAAGCACTGCAAATTCAGAGTAAACTTCAAGAAAAAGGTTTAGACGTTTTACTAGACGATCGCAATATGGGACCAGGACCTCGATTTGCCGACATGGATCTGATTGGCATACCTATTCGTATAGTAGTTAGTGCTAAAACACTTGAAGAATCGCAGGTTGAACTCAAACAAAGGTATGAGAAAAATAGCGTGCGCGTATCTCTCACTAAAATCATTGATGTGGTAATGGCAATCGAATGGCTCAAATCCTAATTCTTTTCTAT
>CAZFNA010000001.1:41563-76496 GCA_964520465.1 uncultured Pseudomonadales bacterium
GTCATGTAGCATCATTAGCCGAGTCAATCGCGGAAGGCGTTGAAATGGGGGGTGGCGAAGTCCGACTGCGAACTGTGCCCAGCATCTCGCCCATTCACGCGACGCCAGAGGGGGACGTTTTTGAAAGCAAATCAGGCTACCTGTTCGCAACCAAGGATGATTTGAGAGAGTGCGATGGACTCGCCCTTGGATCTCCCTCACGATTCGGGACCATGGCAGCGCCTCTGAAGAGCTTTTTAGAGACGACATCAGATCTTTGGTTATCAGGTACGATGATCGATAAGCCTGCCGTCGTTTTCGCTTCGGCTTCTTCGCTGCATGGTGGTCATGAAGGGGTACTGCAGTCGATGCTGATACCATTACTTCATCACGGCATGGTGGTAATGGGATGCCCGTATTCAGATCCCGGACTGGCAGCTACCGAAGGCGGTGGCACGCCATATGGCCCAACTCATCTCGATGCAGAAATACTAAGACCACATGAGTACGAAATGGCAAAACGGCTCGGACAAAGAGTAACTAAATGGAGTTCACATGATTGACTTAAGCCTTTGTAGACAACGCAATCAACAGTTTTATAGCTTGCTGAGGTTTTCATTAATTGGACTCATCGCATTTAGAATCTCTGGGCTTTGGTTACTAACTCCTCCTGCCACGGTAATCGGAGCCGTTGGCTTAACTACAATATTGATAGCTTTTGTCTGGCCTGTTTTAAAGCGCGATATCAAAGCAAGCCTTTGGTTGAGTTTCGTTTCGTGTTTGTTCTTCATAATTGGCGTACTAAACGCGATGACTGAGGGTCGCGAATTGTTTGGAATTATTGAGTCCGTGTTAGCTGCTACCATATTTATCAGCGCGATGATGCTCGCACATTACAGTTATAAAGAGCTTGAGGTTAAACAAGAAGTGTCAGCGCAATCATCCACATAAGTAGACCAATAACACCATCTAAGATGGTCCATGCTCTTGGATTTTCAAAGATAGGCCTTAACAGCTTTGCCCCGTAGCCAAGCATGATGAACCAAATCCAGCTAGCAGATATAGCTCCAACCACAAAAGACGTTCGCTCATCCTCGTCATACTGCGCCCCAAGTCCACCTATGAAAATAAGAGTATCGAGGTAAACATGAGGATTCAGCAACGTAACACCGAGGATAGTCCATAATGCTGGCCAAAACTCTCCAATAGCTCGCCCTTCTGAACCAAGGCCCTCCGACTTGAGGGCTGAACGAAAACAGAACGCGCCAAATACTATTAAAAATATGGCACCCCCAATCCGGGTCACCCATTCAAATGGAGGCCACAACGCTACGATCATACCCATGCCGTATACACCTAATGACATCAGAATTGAATCGCAAAGAATGCACACCGATATCGTTACAGCTACTTGCTGACTAGCGATCCCCTGGCGTAAGACAAGCGCATTCTGAGCACCAATCGCCGCAATTAGACCAATTGCAATTCCAAAGCCAGATCCAGCCACAATCCAATTCAAAAGAAATCCTTGTTGGTCAAATACCAATTTTTTTATTGCCGATAACAGCCGTGATCTGAAATAGTTTTAGATTACAGTGCGCCAATCACTCGTTAGGTTAGTCCAATTTCATTTAGTGAAACACTAGAATTAAAAGGGTTAAAAAAACATGTACGCTCCGACGAAAGTATACGCTCTTACTAGGCAGCAACTTGTTCAGGTGAGACCAATAATGCTCGAAATATTTTTTACTTGTACGCTCACCTGATTTTAGTGGGCACGTTTCAATCAGACAGCTCGCTGTTCTAAGATTTTAGCTCTCAAAAATAGTCTGGCGAATTTTCTTTGTATTCAAGACAACGCATGCTTAGAGACTAGAACTGCCTCAAATAGGTCCTCGCGCCCTACCAAAAACTGTATCCGGTGGCGAACTCCCTTCTCTCCCCACATCAATAATCGATCTCCTTCGCCTAATTGAATACCATCTCCGGGGAGCACTGTAATGTCTCCATTTAAGCGTACTAATAACAGACAGATAGCTGGTATTTCAGATTGATCAAAACCTGGATCAATAAGCAAATGACCTACTTTCGGAGCCGATTCTTCATTAAGAAAGACGAGAATACCGGGCGTCTGGTATTCGTCGAGTGTCAGATCAAAATGCTCTAAATCTGAGGATTGGTCGGTCAATCGATTATTTATTTTTTCAATAGTTTCTCCAACTAAGGCCTCTGACATCTGTTCAAGTTGACCCAAAAACTGATGCAGAAGCGGAGCCTGAATTCTTGCGTACATTTCCTGTGCAATTATACGGCCTTCCCTTAAAACATAAGAAAAGTTACCTTGATCAAACACAGGTTCGCTGGTTGGCTTATTCCGTCGAGCAATGGTTATGAGATTTGAATTCTCAGCCTGAGCCGTGAGCAGGATTGACAGGTTGTCTCCGTCATCATTTGTCCCTGCTATAATACCAGCAGCTTTACCGATATTGGCTTCGCGAAGGGTCTGTGCCTCTGTACCAATGCCATGAATCCAACGAATTTCAGTTACTGATTGAAGCTCTTTTTGACTCACGAGCAGAAATTCAATATCTTCCCGCAGAAATACCTCAATTATAGTTTCAGCTAATCGACCAACCGCGCAGACGACCCAGTGGCCCTCTTGGGGAACTTCAACTACATCGACTTGATTCAAATCAGGGTCAACCAACTCATGATAAAGAGCAAAAGCATTCGGCTTGCGGATCAGCTGGGCAATACTTCGAGCAGCGACCCGAAATGGATCGATGACAACTTCAGTATCAAAACTCCTTAAATTCCGAGTATTAGAGTCGGTAGAGGAACGCGCATAAACTGGTACGCGCGGTGCCAAAATTCGAGTGTTCGTAGCGACGGTTAGATTTACTTGATCCTCATCTGTGAGTGCCAGAACACCTCGACATAATGCCCTCTGTACTCCTCCGTCGACGAGTGTCTGTGGCTCAGCAACATCACCGATCAAAACATCAAGTTCATAGGTTAGATCCGATAATCTTGCCGTATCGGCTCGGGGTTGATTTGAATCAATAATCACACAGCGGATATTTGATTGATCTAAAAAACGAATTAGCTGACTTCCCGCTCCGCCGTAACCACACACAATCCAAAATGGGATTTGCCGTGAATGGATTCTCGATACTGATCGTTTATGAGAACGAATTCGGCGAAATGCTGGATCAGATAAAACCGAGAGCACAGATCCAATCGCATACAACCAAGCAAAAACTGTTGCATACATAACAAACATCATCCAAAGCTTTTGTGCCGCAGTGAATGGATGTGGTATCTCACCAAAACCAATTGTCGTAGCGGTATAACTAACCACGTAAAAAGCATCAAGAAATGACAGATGGTAAATCTCACCATTTAGAGTCTTTCCGGGGATCAACGCTAAGCCCAATACGCTGATCGAATAACTAATAATAAGAATGATCAGCGGCATACGGAGCTCAAGCATAAGGAGCCACATGGGAGCCCCTCGAATTCGCGAACTCCTGCGGCGTGTCACACCCATTAGCGCTTCATCTGAATTGTTTCAGAGATCAATAGAACTACACTCGTTAAATTTGCGAGCATCGCTCCACCCGCCAGTGAAACCACACTCGCCATGACTCCCATGGAAAGCTCGTCTGTAACCTGTGTGCCGTAGCCCCAAATAATAGCAGCCACAATTAATTGTAAATCCGCCACTAAACTTGTGGCCATCAATACAGCGCCCAAGTGCGAGCGATCACCAATTTTCAGCACAGTGGCAATCAGTGAGACAACTAAAGCAAAGAAAAATTCATAAGGGTTGTGATGAAGGGGATTGTCAATATCGCCAACGAAGAACCCAAAGTTAAGGGTCAAGGCCAGTACGATAAAAAATGCAAACCAAACGCGTTGAGTATTCATAAGCAACTCCAAACAATGGGGGGCTCCGCCCTCCTCTTGTTTATAGTCACCGATTACGCGATAGGATGCGAGACCGAGTTGAGTTTCGCCTCAGTTTCCTTGGGCAGCAAATCTTTAATTGCGTCACGCTCACTTACCAACTCATCTTTGGTTGTATCCATTTTAGCTCGTGAAAAATCATTCACATCAATGCCTTGAACAAGCCTATAATCGCCATCTTGGCAGACTACTGGGTATGAATAGATTATCCCGGGCTGGATGCCATAAGAGCCATCCGCTGGAACGGCCATTGAGACTATGGCTCCGTTTGTGCCATGAATCCAATCATGCATGTGATCAATGGCTGCCTGTGCGGCTGAAGCCGCTGATGACGCACCCCTAGCATCAATGATCGCCGCCCCCCGTTTGGCGACTGTTGGAATGTAGTCACTCTCATACCAACCACGATCAATTTGATGCAAAGCAGAAATTCCTTTCACCGTTGCATGATGCAAGTCCGGATACTGTGTCGGTGAGTGGTTACCCCAAATATAGACATTATCGACATCCGTTGGCTGAACACCAAGATGATTGGCGAGAATACCGACGGCTCGATTATGATCCAGTCGGGTCATAGCGGTGAATCGTCGTGGATCCAGATCAGGAGCATTACGGCTCGCAATTAATGCATTAGTATTAGCTGGATTACCTACGACCAATATCCGAACGTCTCTCGACGCGCTGTCGTTAAGTGCCTTGCCTTGGACAGAAAAAATCTTAGCATTTTCCTTTAATAGATCGGCTCGTTCCATGCCAGGTCCGCGAGGCCGAGCACCAATCAGAAAAGCCACATTCGCATTTTTAAATCCCTCTTGAGCATTATCATGCGTAGTGATACCCGCTACTAATGGAAATGCACAGTCTATCAATTCCATAACCACGCCATTTAACGTCGTCATTGCTGGCGGAATTTCCACCAACTGAAGGATTACGGGCTGATCCTTTCCGAGCAGCTCTCCGGCGGCTATTTTAAATAAAATAGTGTAGCTGATCGCTCCAGCAGCGCCAGTGACGGCCACGCGTACAGGGTGTTTCATTCCTTTACTCCTTATCTAGGAATCGTAGTTCAAATTTAAGGACATCCATCGTCCAATCGCTCGTAATTGCTCAGGCTCAACGCTATGTGGCATGGGGTACGCCTGAAACGTGACTGGATACCCAAGTGACGACAATCTGTCCCGTGCTTGCTCTCCAAGTTCGTAAGGGACTACAAGATCCAATGTCCCATGATGAATTTCAATTGGTAAATCGGCGGGTGATCGTCCCGATGTAAGCGCAGGATCTTGATCACCTACCCAGTATGTGGACAGAGCCATTATCCCACCTAATCTCTGGCTAGAGCGAACACCTGCGTACAGCGCCACTGCGCCGCCTTGGCTGAAGCCAACCAAAAGAATTCGCTCCGCTAGAATTCCAGAATCAATCTGCCTTTGAATAATCACGTCGATACGGTCTGCAGATTGGCGAATGCCATCTACATCGATCGTTCGATTGATGTCCATATGCTCAATGTCATACCAGGCTGGAATTACCATGCCACCATTCGCTGTCACTGGGATTCGCGGGGCATGCGGGAAAATAAACCTCGTTGTTTGACCATCTAGTTTAAGTAACGGCAATGCCGGTTCAAAATCATGGCCACTGGCACCCAGCCCGTGCAACCATATTACGGCGCTGTCAGCGGGATGTGTTGGTTCTTTTATAACTGCATCAAACATTAACTATCCAAACAATTAAGGAAGATTAAGCCTAATCGCGCTAGTCTGGGTATGCAACGACACTTTGGCTAAACAAATGATTTCGATTTTACGCATTTTTTCTCTCGCAGTGGCAACATTATTGGGGGGGCTGTTCATAACCTGCGTTTCACCATTAAAGTTATTTTCTTCCACTACAAAGCTTGGATATCTCCTCGCTGCTAGCATCGCTGGTATCTGGGCCGACTTCATGAGGTGGCTTTTAACTACTCTACCAACAGAATACAGTATTACTGGAGAACAACTGGACCCCAACGGTACCTATCTAGTGCTCGCCAATCACCAAAGTTGGATCGATATTATGATGGTGATGGTTGTCCTTGGGAAAGGAACTACCCTTCCCCGATTCTTTATGAAATGGGAGTTGATCTATATGCCGGTCATCGGCGCTTGTGCCTGGGCGCTCGATTTCCCCATCATGCGACGCTACACGCAAGAAGACATCAAGCATCGTCCCCATCTTAAGAACCGCGACGTCAACTACGCGCACGAAGTATTGTCCCGCAACCCGGATCAAGCCTGTGTCGTAGTCAATTATTTAGAGGGCACGCGGTTTACGTCTACAAAGCACAAGAGAAACCGGTCTCCATACAAGCACTTACTTAAACCAAAAGTCGGCGGGCTCCAGCTAGCATTAAACTGCTTAGGCGATCGTTTGGATGGGGTTATCGATGTCACGCTCGCATATCCCAATGCCACGGTCAGCGTCTTGCATCTGCTGGCAGGCCAGATCCCTAACGTCATGATTCATGTCGAAAAAATTGAAGTCCCCCAAGGACTCAAAAAAACCCCAGAAACACTTTCCGAACTCAAAGCATTTCGAAGCTGGATTAATTCAATTTGGCTAAGCAAAGACGCTCGTATCGAACAGATGGTTAACGATAGACCGGCAGACGATCGCACATGATTTTAACCTGCTCTCGCACCCTCTCTTGGACTGACTGATCGTCGATATGATCCAGAACATCGCAGATCACGTTCGAAAGAGCGCTGCAATCGCTTTCAATAAACCCACGGGTCGTTACCGCTGGTGTGCCAATGCGGATACCAGAGGTAACGAATGGTGACTGCGGATCATTGGGCACTGCATTTTTATTTACTGTTATGCGTGATTCACCTAGAGCTGCATCAGCAGCTTTTCCCGTAATACCCTGCGAAACCAGATCAACCAGCATCAAGTGATTATCTGTACCTCCAGAGACAATTTTATAGCCTCTATCGATAAAGATCGACGCCATCACCTGTGCGTTTTTTACCACCTGCTCCTGGTAAATTTTAAACCCCGGCTCCATTGCCTCTTTGAAAGCTACGGCCTTCCCCGCGATTGCATGCATCAATGGTCCACCCTGCATCCCGGGAAACACAGCTGAATTTAATTTTTTATGAAGAATCTCATCATCCTGACCTGACAAGATTAATCCCGAACGTGGCCCCCGAAGCGTCTTGTGAGTAGTTGTTGTGACGACGTGCGCATGCGGAATCGGAGAAGGATACACACCCGCGGCGACTAGCCCAGCAACATGTGCCATGTCTACTAAAAAATAAGCACCAACGTTGTTGGCGATCTCCCGCATTTTTCCCCAGTCAACGACGCGAGAGTAAGCCGAAAAGCCACCAAGAATTAGCTTTGGTTTATGCTCCTCAGCCAGATCAGAAATTTGGTTGTAGTCAATGTAACCATTCACGTCGATACCGTATTGGATAGGGTTATAGACTTTGCCAGAAAAATTCACTGAAGCGCCGTGCGTTAAGTGCCCGCCATCTGCCAGCGACATACCTAATATCGTATCCCCAGCCTCCATCAGGGCCAAGTAGGCTGCTGCATTTGCCTGAGACCCCGCGTGTGGTTGAACATTTGCATAAGATGCACCAAACAATTCTTTAGCTCGATCGATCGCCAGTTGCTCGACAACGTCTACATGCTCGCAACCACCGTAATAACGCTTACCTGGATAGCCTTCAGCGTATTTATTCGTCAGTGTGGAACCTTGAGCCTCTAAGACCCGGGGGCTAGCGTAATTTTCTGATGCGATTAGTTCGATATGATCCTCTTGACGTTGAGATTCAGCCTCCATAGCGACCGCCAGCTCAGAATCATAAGTGCCAATTGAAGATGTTTGAGAGTACATCGACAGATTTCCTTGTAATAAATTGTTCATGACGACCCAAAAAATAGGGGCCAAAATAACAGTTACGCCATATGTCCGCCATCATCATAAGAGAGCGGATCAAACATTTGCACAATGCTACTGCTTTTGTAGTACTTACAAACAACGAGCCGGCTCCTAATATTTATCGAGAGTTACGATTGAGCAGCGTTACCCAAGGCTCTTGAATAAGATACCAACCTCAGTTTCGGATCGTATCAACCCCTAAACTAATTATACAAAATATAAAACTCAGAGACTTTTTTGATAAAGCATCACTCTTCCTTACGAGCACCTTCTTACTCCCACAATTGTAGCTTATTAACGCCGATATCGTGACGGGCATCTCCTTGTTCATCAGAAACTGAATTTCCTACTATCGCTAATCGAATGTACCCATCACTTATTAACAGTCAGGATGGCAACTACCAAAAGAGATCGTCGATCGAACTTGCAGGTTAATAAAAGTAAACCTATAACAATTTAGTGCAGTTAATCCCACGTGAGCTTAATGACTTTTTTAAAAAACTAATGTGCGCTGGTGATATTTCGCAGCAACCACCAATAATCTCAGCGCCGCCGTCAATCCATTCTAAAACATAATCACTATAGGCTTCAGGTACCAAATCAGTGCGTCGTTCTAAAACATCGACACTTGAACCAACAGATAAAGGCACCACGGAAGTAAAACCGTTTGCATAAGCTCCAAACCGCAATCCAGATTTAGCGATCAAGGGAAGTGCGGCACTCACTGACTCTGGAATACTGCAGTTTATCAAGCAAGCAGCGACATTTCGTCCCACCAAAAAATCTAATGCGGATAGAAGACTCTCTCCCGATCTAAGCCTGTTAGATCCGTCATCCATAAGAGTCAGACTCAAATAAATGGGCTCACTCACGGACTTTAGCACATCTACAACGGCTCTGATTTCAGTTAGATTTGACATTGTTTCAACCAGAAATCCATCAACAAAAGGTTGCTGCACGTCAACCAGCTTCGAATACTGTTCGTAAGACTCATGATAACTAGGCGCCGCCGATGCAATATAGCTAGCCGCTAGCGGAGGCAGACATCCCATTTTAGAGATGTCTTCCGGATCTACATCAGCTTGTGCTATCGCCTCATCCAACAAACTAATTGCTTGTTGGTGGATCTCATTCAGCCTGCTCTCTAAATCAAATTTTCTAAGTCTTAGGGGCGTCGCTGTATAGCTATTTGGGCAAAGCACACGAGCCCCTGCCTCAAGAAAATCCTTGTGCACCTGCACTACTAAGTCTGGCTCGTTCATCATCACTTCAACAGACCAAAGTGGATGTGATTTATCTTGCCTAGACCTTCGATTGATCTCTTGCCCAAGACCGCCGTCAAGCAACACAACTGCCGAAGTACTTGACCCATTCATCAATTAAGCTCAATCAGTATTGCAATATTAAGAAATTGCATTTTTACCAGCTACTAATGGGGCCCGTGCCAGTTTATTTTACAAATCTCGGCACTGCGGCCCTCAAAATCCCAAACGCGGCCGAAAGCACGAACTCGACCCTTAGTAGCCTGAGCCACCGTTATGTCTGGGCCCATCCAGTATCCTGTATTACGGACCATAACATCCTGTGTTGAATCAGGGCCCTCAATTGGCTTAACTGCACCGACGATTTTCTTATCCACAGCTAAAGTTCTCTCACCCTCATTCCTTTGAAAATCGATTGACGCTCTCTCTATTCCAAGGTGTTCACTAATAAGCATCGAAAATAATCGGGTAGTCCCACCGGCTTCACCCCGAAAAATATTAGTTAAACCATCAAAAGCGTCATCATCAGCGCGATCGTCAATGAATGTCCCTACCTTCCAGTCCCCTCTCGACATCCGTCCTGGAATATCCAAAATCATGCCGACATTTAATTGATCCAGAGGACTGCCATTGTAGTGACCCTTTTCGATATTAATCCCAATCCATGCCTGGCAATGTCCCTCCGTCGGATAGTGAGTTCCCAGACTTACCACGCAGGGACAAAACACTGTGCAATTACAATTGAGAATCAACTCTCCCGATATTTCCCATTTGGGTAATTCTCTGCTCATACTATGACCTCTAGGATTGTTGCGATTAGGAGAACTAGAAGGCCTGAGCCCAACAACGTCCATCCAACAATATTTAATCTATCTTCATTAAAAAACAGTTGTTTATCGAATATCATTAACGCGGTTAGCACAGCCATCCATAAAACATTCATTGTCCCACCGACGAAAGCAAGAGCCATCAGGGCCCAGCAACATCCAACACATAACAAACCCAAATGTAATCCCATTCTCAGCGCGCCGATATGGTGATCACGCCAATTTTGAAAAAAATAATGCATTGGTGAAGCGCACCTAGTCATACAAGCTCTTTTTAATTTAGAAAACTGGTACAAACCAGCCACTATTAAAAGAATACCGTTTCCAGCCAATGATGCATTGCGCCCACTTGAATCTAGAAATCCTAAATCAAAAAAAGCCTTTTGTGAAAAAGCTCCTAAAGGAACAAATAGCATCCACACACTAAGAAAACCAAGAATTAACATAAACGAATGACTGGGGTAGCAATCATTCCGTCGAATATCCTGATGAACAGCAACATGAGCACGAAACGTTGGGAGCATCATTGCACCCAACATCAGGGTCCACATTCCCATCAATTCTCCATCAGTAACGGCGCCTGACGATGCGCATATCGCTTCTATAAAAGCTATCGTCGGAGAGACATCGTTTACTGCTATGAGTACAAGCAGTACCCAGCTAGCAGTAATCATTCCGTAAAACACAAACCAAAATAACCAATCGGATGTAATGCTTTGATCGACTTTAATCAAGCCGCCGGCCCAACTACTTGGCGCAATCGGAATTTCTGAACCTTTCCAGTCGATGTTTTTGGAATAGGCCCAAATGTGACCTGTTTCGGCGTTTTAAATCCCGCCAAATTCTCGCGACAAAATTGAATTACCTCTGATTCTGATAGTTTTGTTGCATCCGTCAGCTCAATAAAGGCCACCGGAACTTCGCCCCACTTTTCGTCTGGTCTAGCGACAATTGCTGCGCAAGCGACGCCCGGCAATCGATATAGCAAATTCTCAACCTCCACCGAAGAAATATTCTCCCCACCAGAGATAATGACATCCTTTAATCTATCCTTAATTTCGATGTAGCCATCTGGGTGTCGGACCGCGACGTCTCCAGACCGGAAATATCCTCCGTCAAAAGCTTTGTTAGTTGCCTCTTTATCTTTGTGGTAACCCTTCATCATCGTATTAGAGCGGATGACAATCTCGCCCTCTGCTTGGCCATCAGATACAACTGCCAGCCCTGTAATCAAGTCCACTACGTCAACCTCCTCGGTATGCGCAAACTGCACACCCTGACGAGCCTTAATTTTTGCCTTTTCTGAGAATTCGAGTGAATCCCAATCACCACTCCAAGCACACTGTACGACGTGCCCATAAGTTTCGGTCAGCCCATAGACCTGCATCACCTCTATACCCAATTTTTCGGTCTGTTCTAGAATTGCTGGCGGGGGCGGAGCACCCGCTGTCATGACGCGCACAGAGTGATCAAATATTTTTTTTACATTTTCTGGTGCGTTTACAAGCATGCTCAACACCACTGGCGCTCCTCCGAAGTGCGTCACGCGATAATCAGTGATGGCATCGAAAACAGCTCCTGCTTCAATTTTTTTTAAGCAGACCATCGTTCCAGCCACCAAAGCATTCATCCAGGCATGTCCCCAACCATTGCAGTGGAACATCGGCACGGTGTAAAGGTACGTGGGATGCATGGGAACACCCCACGCAGGCACCGTACCCATAGCCATCAAATAGGCACCTCGGTGATGTATTACAACTCCCTTTGGTTTGCCGCCTGTTCCCGATGTATAATTCAAACCAAACGCGTCCCATTCGGACTCTGGCAGAGACCAATGCCCACTTGCATCGCCTGAGTTTAAGAAGTCCTCGTAGTTAAAACTGCCTTCAAACAACTCAGTGACAAGTTCGCCAGATTGATCTTGGATAACAATGATCAGATCAGGTTCATGGGTAGCTCGACCCAGTGCTTGAAGTGCCACTGCACAAAGCTCAAAATCAACCACTAAAATGGCAGGTTCCGCATGATCAAAAATACCAGCTATCGTTTCTGGATCCAGTCTTGTATTAATCGTGTTTAGTACGCCACCTGCCATAGCCACTGAAAATTGCATCTCAACCATTTCAGGCGTATTGAAAGCTAATACGCTTACCACCTGACCTTTCTGAAGGCCATCGTTTTTCAATGCATCAGCAAATTGGCAGCAGCGGCCGTAGAGATCACGCCAGGTCGTGATCTTTCCATCGTAAATAGTTGCAGGAAGGTCCCCGAAGACTTTTGCGGTGCGCTTTATGAAAGATAAGGGGCTTAGAGGAACAAAGTTTGCCTTTCTCGGGCCCATAAAAACATCATTTAACTGGTCAATATTTGACATTTTTTGCTCCGCTTAGATTAGAGGCAAATCAGAGATTTTTGCCGATCGCTTCGTATCCCCACACAGAATATCGACAGGCTCACCTGACGCGATTGCTTCTACTGACACTATGCCTACCGCAATATTCGACTGCAATCTTGGACTGAAAGCTGCAGCTGACACATAGCCTGCGTTAGAACCGTTCCACTCAATTGGCCAGCGCTCATCATTCAGTGACTTAAATTTGGATCCATCTATCAGAAACCCCTTAAAAAGTCGGGTTACGCCTTTTTCACGAATCTTGCGGAGTTCACTCTTACCAATAAAATCAATCTGTCCATCAAGATCAATAAAGCGATCTAGGCCGAGCTCAAATACATTGCTTTGGTCATCGGTGTCCGTAGCATACGATATGAGTCCACTCTCGAGCCGTTCTATGTAACTAGGTGTTCCAGGACCTATCCCGTGGGGTGATCCAGCTTCCTTAACAAGGTCCCACAGCGCTGTCCCCTGTTGGCCGTCAAGTAAATAAATCTCAAACCCACCCTGTTTAGACCAGCCTGACCGAGCAACGATCACTGGAATCGATCCCAGCGTCGCACGCTGAAAGCCAAAATAACTTAACTCGCTCACCCAAGCACCAAAGAGATCGACCGCAACTAGCTCTGCTTTCGGTCCTTGAATGGCGAGCGGTGACACGTCAGGCTCGAACACGTCAACATCCATCTGCAGCGCACCTGCTACGCCCGCGGCCCATAGTTTGATGTCACTATCTGCAATCGATAGCCAAATCTCATTGTCTTCAACTTGCAATAATACTGGGTCGTTAATTAGGCAGCCTTCGTAGTTACATACCGGTGCATACTTTCCTTGCCCTATTCGCAATGAGTCAAGATTTCGACCTGTCAACATTCCCGCTAATCGGACACTGTCTTTCCCACGAAGAGCAACCTGACGTTCGATCGCCACGTCCCACATAGCTACACCTTGGGTCAAACGCTGATATTCAGCGACCGGGTCACCGTAACTGGTGGGCAGGTACATATGATTGTAGACCGAAGCAGATGCCAACCCATCCCGACAGGTGGCCTCAAAAAATGGGCTTTTTCGGACCTGCGGGCCAATCGATAAATTTATTGTCATATTCATTAGCAATTTTCTTATTTAAACTAATTCTACAAAAAAATGCATAGATACACCTTAGCTTATCCACGCTGCCTATAGTGAGGTCAAAGAACGGCTTTGCCCTTCAAAACAACCCCTCAATTAAACCTTCAGTATTTAAATGGATTGACTCAGCGGCCGGCCTCCTGGGCAGGCCTGGCATTCTCATGATATCGCCACATACCACAACAATAAAACCAGCTCCTGCCGCCAATTGTACTTCTCTGATCGGCATACTGTGTCCGACCGGAGCGCCTCTGCGATCTGGGTCAGTTGTAAAACTATATTGAGTCTTTGCTATGCAGATCGGCAGACCGCCATAACCACTCTTTTCCCAGGCTTTTAGTTGGCCCCGGATCTTTGTGTCTGCCAATACCTCATTAGCCCGATAAATCGTTTTTGCCACAGCTTCGATTTTCTCAAATAAAGTCATATCATCAGCATACGAATAGTTTATTTTCATATCAGATTTATCCGCAAGACTAATCACTTGGTGGGCTAGTTTCTCTGCCCCCTTGCCACCATCAGCCCAGTGCGTTGCAACCACTGATTCTGCTCCACATGAAACAACAGATTGCTGCAAAGCTTCTAGCTCGTCCGCCCTGTCGCCAACGAAATGGTTAATTGCAACGACCACCGGTAATCCGAATTGCTGCATATTTTCGATATGACGGCTTAGGTTTGCACATCCTTTATTCACAGCATCTACGTTAGGCTCACCAAGTAATCCTTTATCAACACCGCCGTTGAACTTTATCGCCCTTACCGTCGCAACGATAACTACAACGCTTGGCAATAGACCAGATCGCCTACTTTTAATGTTAAGAAATTTTTCGGCTCCAAGATCAGCACCAAAGCCAGCTTCTGTTACAACATATTCAGCCGTCTTCAAGGCAGTTTTTGTAGCAATAACTGAGTTACATCCATGCGCAATATTTGCAAACGGACCACCATGAACAAAGGCTGGAGTATTCTCTAATGTCTGCACTAAGTTTGGTTGTATCGCCTGTTGTAAAAGAACGGCCATAGCCCCGTCAGCCTTTAAATCACGACAAAAAACTGGAGTTTGATCTCGCCTGTAGGCCACAATAATATCTCCCAAGCGCTGCTGTAAATCATCTGCATCTATTGCAAGACAGAGAATCGCCATGACCTCAGATGCAACTGAAATATCAAAACCCGCCTCCCTTGGGAATCCGTTAGCAACACCGCCTAGATTACAAACAATATTGCGCAAAGCTCTGTCATTCATATCCATGACACGCCGCCACACAATTCGCCTAATATCTATTTCGAGCTCGTTACCCCAATGGATGTGATTATCTAGCATCGCTGTCAACAAATTGTGCGCCGCCGTTACTGCATGAAAGTCACCGGTGAAATGCAAGTTGATATCATCCATCGGCACTACCTGCGAATATCCGCCGCCGGCAGCCCCTCCCTTCATCCCAAAACAAGGCCCTAGAGAAGGCTCCCGTATGCACAAAGCAGCTTTTTTACCAATCCGATTGAGTGCGTCGGCCAGTCCAACCGTTGTTGTCGTTTTACCCTCACCATATGGCGTCGGATTTATTGCTGTAACCAGGACCAAACGGCCATCTGGTCGATCTGACAAGCTATTTATGAAACGACTAGAAATCTTTGCCTTATCGTGCCCGTAAGGTAGAAGTTCAGAACTTGGAATGCCGAGAAAACTGCCGATTTCTTGAATGGTCTTTTTTTTAGCATCCCGCGCTATTTCGATATCTTCCACCGGCTAACTCCCGAGCGACTAAAACTTCCGGAACAATATATACGATTTTAAAAAAAGTTGGCCAAAAACGACACGAATTCACGCGTGATTTAACAGTCTTCTAACACTGCAAATCCCCTCTTGGCTGAGCTAATGTGCCCCTGAGCTAACTGATGCCCGTAAGAACCAGTTTCTTCAAAACCTCCAAATGGATAAAGATGAATTGATTCGAGGCGGCTAGGCGACCTGGGGTCTAAATGAGGAGCAAGCGAATCAATCAGCTCAGATGGATCTTGAACCATTAACAACTTAGTCACGTTCTTTGCCTGTTTTTTTAAAAATTGTAACGAAGGACCTACGCCAGAAATTAGTGCAAAGTGAATCAAAGTCTTCAATTTTGCTGGGCCTGCGAGCCCGATACGAATTGGCAGTTGATTGCCTTGATCCCTAATTCGTTTCTCCCAGGCCACAATAGCATCTGAGTCAAAACAAAATTGTGTCTCCAAGTAGATATCGTAGCAACCTGATCTGGCCAATTCATTTTTTTTATCGAGTGCATTCTGTAAGGCAGCGTCATCGATATCTGGACTACCTTCCGGGTGTCCAGCCACGCCCAGACGTTTGATACCATAATCAGCAAAAATTCCGCATTCGATTAGTTCAATTGAACTTTCGAACTCACCTAACGGTTCCTTGTAACCTCCAGCAATCACCAAAATTTCTGAAACATTCACTTCTCTAAAACGCTCCACCATTTCGCTTAACTTTTTAGTGCTAGAGATTCCACGTGCAGTGATGTGAGGAACTGGATTCATATCCTGCTGACTCAGCTGACGAACTACTGAAAACACATCCTCAAACGAAGTACCAGGCACTGACGCCACATTTACTGTCGTACCCAGTGGAAGAACTTGACGAAAGTCGCTAATCCGTTTTCCAACCGTGGGGGTGATCTCGATCGACCAACCACGCATGGCTGTTTTAATTTCCTGAATATTTGATTTCATAAATTTTTCACAAAAAAGATTGATCTCGTCACATGAAACTGCAGCTTTAGCTCTGTATGCAAACATCTGAGCGCAATTTCACAACTCGTTAGCTTAAAAAACGATATTTTAACTTGCCTTACAATTTTTACGTATCTATAAACTGTTCTGATAGCTCAGAGAAGACCTTTAACTGAATTGACCAAGTGATCCAAGGGAAAACCATACGGAACAATAATCGCGAGCTTTCCAAGCTTATCAATAATATAAAAATTAGCAGTGTGATCAACTGTGTAGTTCGCACCGGCGAGTTGGTTAACTGTATACGAGATTCCGTACTGACTGGCGACTGATGCCAGCTCATTTTCTGTACCGGTCACACCCGATATTCTTGAGTCAAACGCCTGAACGTAAGCCGTAAGGAGATCTGTCGAGTCCCGACTTGGATCAACGCTTACGAAAACACAGTGGATATCGTCTGCGTTTTTTTCTAGCTGCTGCAAGACGAACGATATCTTAGCGAGCTCTGTTGGACAGATATCAGGGCAGTAGGTGTAACCAAAAAACAGTAGGACTACTTTTCCTCGAGAATCAGATAAACGAAATACATCCCCTTTTTGGTCCGTGAGTGAAAAATCACCACCTACGCCAGCAATTGATGGTGGTGCGTAAAGCAAGTAAATCAGCATTAAAGCAGTAAATAATCTATGTAGAATCTGGGTTGAAATTTTCATCTGATTTCAAAATCTGATCCATGCACCCAGTTGGGATCTCTGCGAGTAACATCCCCAATCGGTGCCGCAAAAGCATCTGATATGAGTGCCTGAACATTAGATCCTGTTAAAGATTTCAAGAACTCAACTAAGTTACTGACCTCTGAGTCTCTAAGCTCCAGTGGACGGATGAGTGGGCTTTGTTCTTTATTTGGAATGCCACCGTTGTTGTAAAACTGAACAACTTCCCTTAAGGAAGAAAGAGAACCGTCGTGCATGTATGGCCCAGTAATACCAACATTCCTGAGTGATGGTGTCCTATACCTCCATCGATCAGCTGGGTTTTGAGTAATTTCGTAGCGACCGAGATCGGAGTGAGATTCCTCTGAAACTGAATCAACTATGTCTCTGTCAACTGATACAAAAATTCCAGGTGCTATATTAATAACAACATTGTCCTTTACAAGTCCCATCGAACGCGAGTAACCGATGCCTGTATTATGAAATTTCTCATCCGTCAGTAATGCTCGCTTCGCCGAAATGGAATGACAACTGACGCAGTTTGCCTTACCCACAAAAAGCTCGTAACCTTTTTTGGCATCATCAGATATTGCATCAAGCTTACGATAAAACCACTGATCAAATGGCGAATTACCGGCTACGAGAGTGCGCTGATAGCTAGCCATGGCCATGCCAAGACTTTCCATGGTTAACCCGTGCTGGGGATAGGCGGCTCTGAACAGTTCCTCATAATTATCAATTTTTTCTACTTTTTGCATTACATAGCCTACAGATGGATTAGCCATTTCGTTATCAGCAAGTAATGGGGCCCAAATCTGTTGCTCGAGGGAGTACTCTCGACCGTCGTGGAAAAGCGTTCTCAAATATCCAGCATTTAAAAGGGTTGGAGCATTTCTTCTAACGGTGCGGCCCTCTATACCAACCGCTGTTGCCATCTCATTACTTGTAAAACCTTGCTCAGGAATGTGGCACATGGCACATGAGAAAGTATCGTTTAGCGAGAGTCGTCGATCAAAGAAGAGTTTCCTGCCCAAATTCACTCTGGTAGAGGTTAAACTATTATTTTCAGGAACAGTTAACTTGCCCAGCCCTAGTGACGAATCTGGTATTAATTCCAGTAGATCTCTCATTTCCCCTTCTCGAGTTTCTATCGATTGGGCTTTTGTCGAAAAGGCGGCCGAGTTATAGCCTTCTCTAAAGTCTCCCGGTTTAAAAATTCCAGTCGAAATAGATTTTTCTTTTTCCTCTTTTTCATGATGGTTAAGAAGCGTTAAAACATCATTGATTACAAGCTCATCATGTAAAAAATCTACGTTATAAATGTTTCTGATTCTTTTTTTTTCGTCTATTAAAAAGACTCTAAGAGTATGAGAAATGACGGATGCCGTATCAGTCTCAGACTCCGGAATTCTCTGAACATCTTGTCCATAGGCGGCCAGTATTGGCTCAAGTTGCTGCTCCCCAGCTGTCGTCACGAATTGCCAGCTATCTCGCTTTACTTCCACGCTAAAATTCTGCTCGTAAAGGTTCATCACCTCCGGAGTATCACGTAAAGGATCAAAGCTTAGACTGACTATACGGAGACTATCTCTTAACCGTTCATCTGACCTGATTTTCTGACTAATTTTATACAACACATATGAGGATAGAGGACACCCATTCACGTCATTGCAGGTGCTATAT
Source organism: uncultured Pseudomonadales bacterium (assembly GCA_964520465.1). Classification (GTDB taxonomy): domain Bacteria; phylum Pseudomonadota; class Gammaproteobacteria; order Pseudomonadales; family Litorivicinaceae; genus HIMB30. The sequence continues at coordinate 60,184 of CAZFNA010000001.1, forward strand.
ATAAAAGCAAGTAATACGTTGCCTGAGCCAAATAAGTTGTGCAGCGATTCGCGATCGCCGTCGGATGTGAGAACCTCGCCGTCGGCCGCAAGGCCCAAGCTCGGGAGCTCATAGGTCCCTGGTTTGGGCAATTCATACGGCAGAGGCTCATAGCCAATTGCAAAAGCGGTCTGGGGCCACAGTCCAATTAGGCAGACTGACAATGCACCAGCCTTGCAGACGCGGCTAATCCCCATAACCAAAAAACTCCTCAAAACGCCAAACCCCACTCTTACCCATCAAGGCTGGAACTCGATGACTGTAAGCCCACTTACTTTAGCTGGTTCAATTGTTCCAAAAACGCAACTGGCTGTTCCTCTGCCCTCAGGCTGCTAGGAGCCTTAGATATATTATAGAGTGAGTAAGCCCCGAAACGCATCTGGTGAGGACGGCCTAGTTTCTCAGCGTAAAAATCGAGTGAAAACTGCTCCACGAGCTCAGAGCCATTCCAAACAAAACTTTTGAAGTATTGGTCGTTTGCCTCGTTCTTTTTATCCCAATTCGCTAGCAACGACGATGTGTAATACAACCTATTACCGTCCCAACTCTGAGAAGCCATATTCACCTGGCTCGCAATCTGCTTCTCATATACTTGTTTCGGATTATGCGGGTCTGACAAATCAAACAATCGTGTTTTACCATCCATAAACGTGTTGACCCATAGACGACTATCATCCGAACTTATGGTGATGTCGACCGGTAACGGGATCTTGGATGCATCACCGATATCAGCTACAGGTTTAGTTCTCCACTGGCCCTCTGTGTCTTCATAGATTAACCATATTTTGGAGGTAAGTGCTGTGGTAGTGACACACCAATTATTTTTAGGATTCCATGCACAACGAATCTCAAGCGGCGCACCTGGAACATCAAATACCTTTTTAGGTTTTTTGCTATGCAGGTCCCACAGAACCATAGTGTTACCGAATCGCTTCATCGCTTCCGGATCTTTGATCATCTTGCCGAGGTCCATCATGTAATTGGACCATCCCGTAAATGACGAGGTCAGCATGATATTCCGCCGGGGAAGAACTCTCAAATCATAGCCATAACCGTCAGCATGAACGCCTGTTTTTTTTGCACCATTCAGATCACCGTCCGTAGGCATCCAATGAGTCGTGATGTAATCGCCAGAGTTATTATATTCCACGAGCCCAGTGCGACCACCATGATCGCGGTTATTAGATAGACCCGTCACCATCATCCTTCCAGGCAGTGCGTAAGTCGTGTGCGGCCCAACAACGCCTCCACTTTTTTCCACAAAATCTGTGACAACCTTGTGGAGCTTTGGCTTAGCTGGATCAGTGTGTACGTCAAAGATGAAAATCTTGTTTGTATCAAGGCCTCCCGCCCACAAAAACTTGCGATCATCTGTGAATCCCGAGTGGTGTGCCTCGTTACGACCCCCGACAGACAAAGAATCTATTATCTGTCCATATTGAGAGGATTCTGGGTTCACATCGACAGTCACTAATTTATCTTGCCCGTCACCCAGGCCTTTTACGCCAAGGGTCCAGACGTATACAAAGTCCTCTTGGCCAGTAATCTTTGCCATATAGGGCGACATACACGTTTCATCTGCCACTGCGCTCAGTGATGCCCCAAAGCACGCAAGTAATGCTATTACTTTGTGAACGCAGAACTTCCTAATGCGGGACCATTTTTCGAAGATCATTATCTTTGCCTCTTATTCTTATGTAGTTTATCTAGATCTAGGCTGAAAAATAGAACGAACATTCATTCTTGTCAAATGCATACAATTTCAATCAAATTTGCGACACTAGATGCAATAGGGATTTATTTGAAAAGCTGATGCCATTTCTAGACCAGGATTCATCTCAGAACGAGCCAATAGATTGCCGTATCATGACTGCTGCTTTAGATTTGTTCGTAAAAAATGGTTACCACAATGTCTCGGTTCACGATATCCGGAAGCTTGCTGATGTCAGTATTGGCTCTTTATACAAATATTTCGGCGGTAAAGAAGGCGTCGCAAAAGCTCTTTACTATCATCTGCTCAACGAGATGGAGGTTATGGTCGCAAGGATTACATCCATACCAGAAACGCCTAGGGCTCAGATTTATAGAATAGTTAGTCAGTTATTCAAATACACAGAAACACGGCCAAGTATCATTGCCTTCATCCTGAACGCTAAACACCACGAATTTCTCCCAGATGAGCCTCCCATCTGGGACTCTACTGCCCTTTCCACCATGCGAGATATAATTACTGATGCTATGAGTAAGGGAGAAATTCGAGCCGGCGACTCGATCGTGACCTCTGCATTAATTTACGGACCAGTGATCAGATTAATCCAATTGAGACTCGATGGAGTGATCCAGCATCCGCTAGAACAAGTAATCCAAGAGGTGCTCGATCATATTTGGTATGGTTCGGCCAAGACACCCCCGTATCCTCCAACGGAAAAGATGATATCAAGCAAGAATCAATACCGGTAAACAAGAGTCAGGATCTACGATTCACGGTTAAAAATCTTTAACTTTTTAACCCAACCATAAAAACCTTTGACTTATGGCTGCTTACTTCAATGAGCATGCTACTAGACATTTAATTTGATTAATTATAATTTCTTCGCGCCGAAGCCCTTTATGATTTCGACGAATAACCAAGAGAATTTGGACAAAAAATATGTCGCCAGCTAATCCTCAAAACGATTTATCAGCAGGACAAAATTTCGGATTTGGCACCCAAATCCGAAAATCGCCATACTTTGACGCAACCGTGCGATGGGGCGCCAAGGGTTTTTCCGTCTACAACCATATGTACATCCCAAGAGATTTCGGGGATCCAGTCAAAAATTTCTGGAACCTAGTTGGTTCAGCAATCCTCTGCGATGTGGCAGTAGAGCGACAAGTCGAAATCACAGGGCAAGACGCCGACAAGTTTATCCAGTTGCTGACTTGCCGGGACCTTTCATCTATGGAAATTGGACAGGCTAAGTATGTTCTGATTACCAACACAGCTGGTGGCATTTTAAATGACCCCATCCTACTGAAGCTTGGCACACATCATTTCTGGCTCTCATTAGCCGATAGCGACGTCCTACTTTGGGCGATGGGCGTTGCGACATTCGCTAACATGAAGGTAGAGATCACAGAGCCAGACGTGTCCCCACTGCAACTACAAGGCCCAAAATCGGGCGAGGTTATGGAGGCATTGTTCGGGACTTCGGTAAAGGATCTCAAATACTACTGGTTCCGAGAACTAGAGCTTGATGGGATACCTCTAGTCGTCTCTAGAACTGGATGGTCAAGCGAGCTTGGATACGAGTTGTTTCTGCGTGACCGGACAATGGGGGATATTCTTTGGGAGAAAATAATGAGGGCTGGCAAAGAGTTCGGCCTCCAGGCTGGACACACGTCAACTATTCGCCGAGTAGAGGGCGGCATGCTCTCCTACCATGCAGACGTAGACATACACACCAATCCGTTTGAACTCGGCTTGGATCGGTTGGTCAACCTCGACGTAGCACATGACTTCATCGGAAAACGAGCGCTTATCCAAATAAAAAAAGAAGGTGTCTTCAGGAAGCAAGTAGGGATTGAAATCCATGATAATCCACTCCCACAACCGAACACTACCTTCTGGAAAATCTTAAAAGGCTCTAAAGAAATCGGGAAAGTGACGTCGGCCGTATATTCACCAAGACTTAAGAAAAATATAGCTTTAGCGATGGTTGACCGAGGTTACTGGGACGAGGGCTCGGAACTCACAGTGAATACTGGCTCTAGGACCTTAACAGCCAAGATTGTCTCCCGCCCTTTCTTTGACCCTAAAAAACAAATCACAACAAACAGCATAAAATGATAGGTGGATTAATAAAATGTCCGAGCTTTCAATCGATCTTGTATGGACAAGGAAAACACCAACTCTTGAGGTTGGAAAGTACTCAAATGCGCATAATGTGTCCTTTTCAGGAGACCAACGGGTAACTGCAGATGCGGCTCCTGACTGGGGCGGCAGTCCGCATGCCACAAATCCTGAAGAGGCACTGGCCGCCGCTCTATCGTCGTGCCATATGATGACATTTGTAGCTTTGGCAGCCAAAGCACAATGGCCCATCAATGAATTTACAGATCACGCCGTGGCATATCTTGGCAAGAATACTTCTGGCATGATGGCAATAAGTCGTATCGACCTGCATCCCAAAGTCCAATTCGACGACGGGTTCGAGATTGATGGCACAACGGTCAAAAAAATGCATGAACGAGCTCATCGCTACTGTTTTGTAGCAAACTCACTAGCAGATTTTGTAGAAGTCAACATTATAGAAGACGCAGACCTATGAATCATCATGAGTCAATAATTAAATCCAATCTAGCACCGGAGGGGATATTAACGCTTACCTTCAATTCACCCCGAAATCGTAACGCTTTGTCTAAGGCGATGCTTGAAGAACTGCAATCGCAAATTCAGGTTGCATCTGAAAGCATTGAAGTTCGGGTTATCGTCATAGATGCAATAGGGTCGGCTTTCTGCGCAGGGCACGACCTCAAAGAAATCGAGAGCCACCGAGGTGATGCTGATGATGGCGTTAAATTTTTTCAAGAGCTCATGAGTCTCTGCTCTGCCGTAATGGAAGAGATAGTTCGATCTCCAAAACCTGTTATCGCAAAGGTTGATGGTATCGCCACGGCTGCAGGTTGCCAGCTCGTAGCCACTTGCGATCTGGCATACGCGTCAGAACAGTCGAGATTCAGCACTCCTGGGGTACATATTGGTTTGTTCTGTTCTACACCAATGGTTGCATTGTCACGCAACGTATCACACAAACACGCCATGGAAATGCTGCTAGTTGGCGAAATGATTTCAAGTGTGCGAGCTGAAGAAATTGGCCTTATAAATCGGTGCACTAAAGCGGAAGAGCTTGACCACGTTGTTGCACTTATTGCATTAAAGATCACGTCTAAATCAGTCCAAACACTGCGTATCGGCAAACAAGCATTTTATCAGCAAGTGGAAATGACGCTTCCAGAAGCTTATAAATACGCATCGGAAGTCATGGTATCCAATCTCATACACCAAGACGCGCGCGAGGGCATAGCTGCATTTTTAGAGAAGAGAGACCCCAAGTGGGAGAATAAATCGGATGACGCACCTAAACTACTATAACCAAGACCTAGGCAAGTGCCCTGCCAACTATCAAGCGCTCACTCCCTTATTGTTTCTCAAACGGTCAGCCGAAGTTTTCCCAGATAAAGTTGCGATTGTTCACGGAAGTATTCGCGTCACGTATCAAGAGTTCTATGCGAGAGCGCGGTCACTTGCATCTGCACTTACCATCAACCTAAATATAAAACCCGGAAACACAGTCTCTGTCTTACTTGCCAATACCCCACCGATGCTCGAGTGTCACTACGGGATCCCGATGACGGGAGCGGTAATACACTCTATCAATACGCGCTTAGATGCATCCGCTATCGCCTTTCAGCTTCAGCATTCATTATCGAAAGTCGTCATTGTGGATACCGAGTACTTAGACGTTCTCAAAGATGCACTCAAGCAACTAAATATGGTACTCCCTTCAATCATCGTATATCAGGATCCAGAGTTGTATCCATTAGAACAAAACGTAACTCAATACGAATACGAGCAATTACTTGCAAACGGTGATCCGTTGTTCCATTGGGCTGCTCCGATAACCGAATGGGACGCAATTTCCATCAACTACACGTCAGGTACAACTGGTAATCCAAAGGGAGTTGTCTCTCATCACAGAGGAGCATATCTGCTAGCCCAAGGTAATATTTTGACGCTCTCTATGCATAGATTTGATGTGTATCTTTGGACTTTACCAATGTTTCACTGCAACGGGTGGGGGTTCCCCTGGAGTTTGTCGCTGATCGCAGGAACTCATGTATGTCTTAGACGTGTGAGAGCAGACGCTATTTTTGACGCGATTGTAAGCGAAAAAGTTTCTATGTTATGTGGGGCTCCGGCAGTTATGTCCACTATCGTCGAGTTTAATCCATCGGACGCACAGACTTTTAGGCACCCTGTCACCTTCTGCACAGCTGCCGCGCCGCCACCGCCACCAATATTAGAAAAAATGAATCAAAAGGGCTTTAAGGTGACCCACCTATATGGATTAACTGAGACCTATGGTCCCGCTGTTGTAAATGAGTGGAAGCCTGAGTGGAATCAACTGGATAGTGAATCCTCTCTCACACTGACTGCCCGACAGGGCGTGAGATACCATGCGTTGGAAGACCTTAAAGTTCTTGATTCAGTCTCCATGAAAGAAGTGCCTCATGACGGAGAAACCTTGGGCGAGGTAATGTTTCGAGGAAATATTGTCATGAAAGGATATTTCAGAAATCCTCAAGCTACTGCGGACTCATTCAAAGACAATTGGTTCCATTCGGGTGACCTAGCGGTCGTATGTCCAGATGGTTATATTCAGTTAAAGGATCGATCAAAAGATATTATTATTTCGGGCGGAGAAAACATCTCATCGATTGAAATTGAAGACGTACTTTATAGGTGTAAAGGTGTGCGGTTAGCTGCAGTTATTGCTGTCCCTAATGAGAAATGGGGCGAAGTTCCCTGCGCTTTTGTTGAGCTACACACAGACAGCAACCTCAATACAATCGCACTGGCCGATTGGTGTAAGCAGCACTTAGCCAAATATAAAACACCAAAGTACTTCTACATTCAGCAAATACCAGTAACCGCCACAGGTAAAATTCGAAAAGTCGACCTTCGGGAAAGTTTTCGGGCTGACAAAATAGGTACTATTGAAAAACCAGAATCAACCGGAGAACAGTTAACACAGAAAAACCTTCCTAAATAATCGGCGAAACGAATTAGTCTAGTGGCATTTCAGCACTCTATCAATGACTTTATTACGCAAAGTGATGACACGTTTTCGGTGTAAATTAAATCAATTTATTATAGGCTCTAAATATCAAATAAAAAATTGAGTCGATACTATGAAGACACGTGCCGCCGTCGCATTTGAAGCTGGAAAGCCACTTGAAATTTGTGAGGTTGATTTAGAAGGACCGCAAGCAGGTGAGGTATTGGTGGAAATTATAGCCACTGGAATTTGCCACACAGACGAATTCACAAAGTCCGGCGCTGATCCAGAGGGAATCTTTCCAGCAATTTTAGGACACGAGGGCGCAGGAATCGTTAGAGAGATTGGGCCAGGGGTCCTGAGCGTGTCTGTCGATGACCACGTCATTCCTCTTTACACCCCGGAATGTCGGGAATGTGATTACTGCCTGCATCCAAAAACAAATTTATGTCAAGCAATCCGAGTCACTCAAGGTCAAGGTCTCATGCCTAATGGGACCTCACGTTTTTCACTTAATGGAAAACCGATTATGCATTACATGGGAACATCCACATTTTCCAACTTCACAGTGTTGCCGGAAATCGCGGTAGCCAAAGTCAACCCAGAGGCTCCATTTGATAAAATTTGCTACATCGGCTGTGGCGTCACCACAGGGATCGGCGCAGTCATCAATACCGCAAAAGCAGAGCCTGGATGTAACGCAGTAGTCTTCGGACTAGGTGGCATTGGATTAAATGTAATTCAGGGGCTCCGCCTCATTGGTGCCAATATGATAATCGGTGTTGACTTAAATGATGACAAAGCTGAGTGGGGCAGAACGTTTGGAATGACGCACTTTGTTAACCCGTCACAGGTTTCAGGAGGCTTAGTCGCACACTTAGTTGAACTCACACACGGTGGTGCTGATTACAGTTTTGAATGTATTGGAAATACCAAAGTCATGCGTCAGGCGCTCGAGTGCGCTCACAAAGGCTGGGGCGAGTCAATAATCATTGGAGTCGCAGGTGCTGGCCAGGAAATCAGTACGCGTCCTTTCCAGTTAGTCACGGGGCGGAGCTGGCGAGGAAGTGCATTCGGTGGGGCACGCGGAAGGACAGATGTGCCCAAAATTGTTGATTGGTATATGGACGGTAAAATAGATATTGACCCCATGATCACTCATCAATTGAAACTTGATGAGATCAATAAAGGATTCGACTTGATGCATGCTGGCGAATCAATTCGTTCTGTAGTGGTGTTTTAGTGGAGATCGTCTCAAATGCAAAGTCATTTGGTGGTTCACAATATGTATGCCGACACCCTGCGCTGAGTACTGAAATGACTTTTGCCGTTTTTCAACCGCCTGGTAACGGCCCATTTCCCGTTTTATGGTATTTATCGGGTCTCACGTGCTCACACGCCAACGTAATGGAAAAAGGTGAATACCGGAGATTAGCGGCGGATCTTGGGTTGATAATCGTTTGTCCAGATACCAGCCCGCGTGGCGAACACGTAGTAACGCATGATGACGATTGGCAACTTGGTAGCGGCGCAGGTTTCTACGTTGATGCAACCCAAGGTCCCTATGATTCGCACTATCAAATGTACACATATGTTACTAAGACTCTGCCCGCAACGATCTCCGAGTGCTTTCCAGCAGACATGTCCCGTCAGGGTATCTTTGGACATTCTATGGGGGGGCACGGTGCAATGATCTGTGCGCTCAGAAACCCAGATACCTATAAGAGTTGCTCAGCGCTAGCACCAATCGTCAATCCCTGCTCTTCTGAATGGAGTCGTAACGCATTTGGTATATATCTTGGAAATAAAGAAGATACCTGGAGACCATACGATGCCGTTCATTTAATAGAAGACGGAGCCTCATTCCCAGAGATACTGATAGACCAAGGCACGGCTGATACTTTTCTTGAGAGTGGCTTGCGTCCGTGGTTAGTCGAATCTGCGGCCAAGGGAACTGAGACAGATATTACTCTTCGCATGCAAGAGGGCTATGACCACTCCTATTACTTCATATCCACTTTCATGGATGATCATCTTCGATGGCACGCTAAGCGACTCGCCTAACAACTGTTTTCTAAAACGAGATGTCACTGAGAGAGGACAGCCACCTCGTTCGACAGCAGAACTGAGCTCTCTTTTGTAGTTGGATGTTAACTGGCTATTAGAGCAAATGAGTGGTGCGAACTAACCAAGTGAATCAGAGCAAATTCGCAAGCCAGTCTCATAGAGTTACTGCTACTGACTTTAACGTCACCTATTCATAAATTCAGTATCTGCTCGCCTCGGAACCATAGCGATCATGATTTCATGCATCGTAAGTATCCCGATAGGCGCCTGATCTTGCATAACAACGAAATGTTTCGATGTATCGCCCTCTACAGATGCTATTACATCCTCAAGATTGGAGTTAGGATCAACAGCAATCGCATCTTTTGGAACCTTTTCTGAGCATGGCTTCATTACTGATCGAACGCGCAGTACTCGAGCACGATTGATATCTGAGACAAACTGTTCAATGTAAGGATCACAGGGGTTTAGTAAAATTTCTTGAGGCTCGCCTTGCTGAATCACGTAGCCATCTTTCAAAATAACCAAATGATCGGCGAGCTTCAGTGCTTCATCTAGGTCGTGCGTTATGAATACAATTGTTTTGTGCAACTCGCGCTGAAGTTCTAACAACAAGTCCTGCATCTGCGAACGAATAATGGGGTCAAGTGCTGAAAATGCTTCATCCAAAAGCATTACCTCGCTGTGAGCACATAATGCCCGAGCAATTCCAACACGTTGCTGCATGCCCCCAGACAATTGATGCGGATATGAGTTCTCAAAACCAGCTAAACCAAGACGTTCAAGCCAACGAAATGCCTCCGCCTCTTGCTCTTGGAGGGAATCTCCACGCACCTCTAGAGACAAGGCAGCATTCTCTGCAACTGTCCGGTGGGGGAATAAGGCAAATTTTTGGAAAACCATCGACATTCGTTTTCGACGAATTTCAAGCAAATCCTCTTCGGCAAGCTTTAAGACATCCTGTCCGTCGAGAATCACTTCACCAGCCGTCGGCTCAATCAGCCGGTTTAAATGACGAATGAGGGTGGACTTGCCTGAACCAGAGAGGCCCATAATTACTGTGATCTCACCATCTATCATATCGACATTGATATCGTTTAGACCCACTACATGTCCGTGCTTCTCAAGCAGCTCTGTTTTGGTCATGCCCCCCTTTATAAGATCAACCATTGGCAGAGGATCAGATCCAAATATCTTGTAAAGACCTTTGACCGATAACTTGATGGCACGTTCAGCCTCAGCGCTTCTTTCACCCTTAGTGACGAGGCTCGGAGTATTCATTCCGACTCCGACTGTGATGAATTGACACGGGCCAAAGCTGCCTTTGAGACGCGATCCAGGATAATTGCCAACAGCACAATCGCGAAACCAGCCACAAATCCCACTCCCAGTCGCAGGTTATTAATTCCATCGAGTACTAGTGTCCCGAGCCCTGGCGCCGACACCAAAGAGGCGATCACAACCATTGCGAGAGACATCATAATAGTTTGGTTGACTCCCGCCATAATGTTAGGGAGCGCCAGTGGAATTTCTACACCAAACAAACGTTGACGATTAGACAAACCATACGCATTAGCCGCCTCAATTACTGCTGGGTCAACCAGTCTGATCCCCAGATTTGTTAATCGAATGACGGGAACAATGGCGTACAAGATAATCGCTAACCCGTAGAGTTTTGGCTCGGTAATCTTGAATAGAAAGATCAAAGGGATCAGATAAACAAATGTTGGCAGCGTCTGCAACATATCGAGTATGGGCGTGATTATTCTTTGCGTTTTATCACTCTTCGACATCAAAATTCCAACTGGCACGCCAAGCAAAACGCAGATAACGGTACAGACAAAAATTATGGCTAAGGTTTGAACCGCGTAAAAATAATGGTCAGTGAACAGAAAAAACCCAAAAAATATCGCAACTAGAGACACGATCTTCGAAGATTTTGAAACTTTAAAACAGAAAAATAAAATTAGTGGAACCAGGATCCACCACGGCGTTTCTGTGAATAAAAATAATGCAGAATCAAGCATCCATGAAAGTGGCTGGGTTAAAGGATCTAGAACAAATCTTAGGGCAGGTCTAACGGCAAGAAATCCATCTTCCAATCCTGCTGTCATATCTCGAGTCTGAGGTATTTTACTGCAGGCCTCATGAAGATTATCAAGCGAAGGGAAATTTACATCATACCAAGACGGAACATCACCTCTTAACTTCTTAAGCGACATGAGTGACATCGTTTTATCTGCATCGCACCAATCACGTAGACCAATGACGTCGAATACTGCTGAATAAGTTGCCAAACTCGACCCCTAGGATTGGTGAATGAGTTAATGAATATTCAGAGGAAACGACTTGAGTGGTTTCTAATCATCCACCCAAGTCGCATCTGACTTAGAAAAGTGCTTTTAATTTCTTTTGAGCACTCGCATTAGTCATTCCGAGGAACAAGTCTGTATTGTTTGACAAGACGTAAGCAGCAGTCTCGTCTGCGGACGCGTTATTCTTTTCCTTCCAAGCCAAGAAGCCCGAGATCAAGTCATTTGGAATCGAGAAATTCTTAACAAACTTCGCAGCCTCAGGTGCACGCTTTGCAAAATCTGATGTCATCGCGTTCACAACAGGAGCCGGAGGAAACCCTGACGCACCCACCTTGCCAGGATCCTGACCTTCAACTTGATTTAATGCATGCTGGTCCGCGTCAACAGCTCCAATATTGACCATGGTCATAGGGTACTTACCTAAGACTGCAGTTGGGCCCCAGTAATATCCAAACCAAGGTGCCTTATCTTCGAATGCCGCCGCAATGGATGCTCCAAGGTTTGCACCAGAGCCATGATCGAACTTTTCGATCCCTTTACCAACTAAATTATGAAAGCCCGCCAGATTGTCATTCACAATGCGACAGCCCCATCCAACAGGACAATTATGGAACCGTCCTCCAACTAAATCTGGATTAGCAAGAACGCCCTTAAGCGTCTTAAGTTCTGGATGCTTTTCGACCAGCCATGTTGGAATCCACCATCCCTCTTGACCACCGGAGGCAAAGATATCAGAGGCTGTAATTACCTTACCTTCCGCAACTAAGCCTGGGTATGCAGCAGCGGAATTCACCCATACTTCAGGAACTACGTCAGGCTGCCCGTTCTCTGCAAGCGAAGTTACAGCTGGAATTGTGTCGGTTGGGACAACAGAGACCTTACAACCATATCCCTGCTCCAAAATAAAGGAGGCCAAAGCTGCGAAAGTTTCACCAGACGCCCATCCCATTGCTCCAATACTGACCTCACCACAGTCACCATGCCCACCGGCGTGTACACCACTCGAAACTGCCAACGCCAAAACCGACGAGGCAACAAACTTTTTCATAGACATATTAATGCTCTCTCTTTTTTAAAACGCTTTAACTCTACCCGAAACCACAGTGAATGTGTCAAGAGGGTATAGCTTCTCTTTAGCATTCTTCTATCCTACGAAAACAATTTAAATTATTTCTAGTGGTCTTTCCCATTAGTAATTAGTGTCATTAGTTCGCTAAAATCATAAGTTTATCCCAGCCACTGCAACCACTAAGGTAATTAAAAATAATTGGTCCATCATGGTCGTAGAAACATTTTATATCTCGGTCTAAAAAGTCCCCCTCCCGCCTTGTGAAATCCGATTCATGTAGTCTAAAATGCACCATTATCAGCTAGCCCATGAGTAGCGGCTTCTTTCTCGCTCCAATACCAGGCTCTTTTATAACCAGCGTCGAAGAGGGTTTTTGCATAAATCGCTAAATATAACGCTTGCTCTACTACTATGTGATTGTCCAAGAAAATTTATACGGCCAGATTGTTATCGCACACGAGGTACTTTGATTTACTCAGCTCAGTTATTCAATTATCACGTGCTATGGCCCTAACGCGAGCTAATAAGTCTGGGTCAACCAACACTCCCGAAGCCTCCGCTTTTACCATTTTTGTTTTTCGGTTTAACCCAGGCAGACGCGCATGCTGCTGAGTAATCGCATCACATAACACCGCCAATTTGTCGGCAAATACTGCCCCAATTCCAGCATCAATCGCAATAAAACACTGTCCTGTCCCCGGCGGACCCCCTGCCGTCCCAGAAAATGGACTGGCTTGTAACCCTAAATTAGCACCACTTAAAATAGCTGCAAACAACTCAACCATAAGCGCTTGGTTTACGCCTTTATAACCTCCAGATGGTGCCATCGATCCAGTCAATGCAATCTCAGGATTTGTAGTGGGCTTGCCCTCTGGATCCAATGCCCAGCTTTCCGGAATAGTCCTGCTCTCCCTTTTAGCCCTCATGATCTCGCTCTTGGCGATCACACTAGCGCTTTGATCAATTAAGAATCCCGAGTCCCCAGGCACAGATAAGGACCAAGGGTTTGTACCCACGACTGGAACTGAGCCTCCACTTGGTGCAATGGAGGCCGGCGCATTTGTCATGCCAAGACCTATCAAACCGTGATCTGACAAAGCACCAGTGTGGACACCTAGGACACCACAATTATATGAAGTGGCTACATTTAAGATGGCAATTCCATATTTTTTAGCAGCCGGGATTAATGCCTCGAAACCGATGCTTATCGCAGGGTGAGCAAACCCATGACAAGCCTCAACCCGAAATGCTGATGGACGGATAGTTGATAATTTAGGCTCCGCCTTCCCATCAACCTTGCCACAGAGGACGTGCTCGCAATAAATCGGAATATAAGCCAACCCATGACTTGATATTCCTTGTGCCTCTGTAACTCGGGTCGCGACCGCAAGGTACTGCGCATTAGATGTTGATGCCCCAGAAGCCACTAGAGCCTGATAGGCGAGCTCCTCAATTGTCTGAAGATCGACAAGTTGCATAAGAAATTCTCCTTAATCATTATCGTTCAATCCGGCACCTGCGCCGGATAGTCTCGACGCCTCTGTTGCTGGCGCATAAATACGTGAAGACCATTGTTCCAACTGAAGCCAAATTGAATCATCAATATCAAATCTCGATATCGGGTATTTTAGCTGCTCATGCGGACCATCAAAAATATGACAAGCTCCTACCGCAGGAACGTTACCATTTAACCCTATTAATCCAGCACCAATTGATATCGTGCAGTCTAATACATCAAGCCTGATCACCCGGTCGCGCGCCCTCAAGCCATATCCTAATAAGCCAACTAAAAGTGGTACTCCGGTGACTAGCCTGTAGTGCAAACAGCAGGAAGGAATTAATGGCAAATGATCCATCAAACCTAGCCCAAGACTTATGCAGTCGAGCGGATCCCGTGAGCCATGAAAAAAGTTAATTCTATCAAGACTTGGCCCCCGGGGATCCAACTGATCAGCGATCGTTACCAAGGTTTCAACTGCCGGTATCTGGAAGCGCTCTGAATATACGACTGCCTCACCGATATAATTGGCACGCCCCCAGTCATATCCTAGGCCTCTTGAAGCCTTGGTGATCTGGGCTTTAAGTTCACTGGCCGATATGTTCACTGGTCAGGGCCATAAATCCAATATTGATCAGCATCAGTTAACTGTCCCAGATAAGGTGCATTACGGAAAAGTGAAATTCTCAGCCACCGGTCTGACCGAGGATCAAAGCGAGTCGCCCCAAAAAATGAAAGCTTGCAACGCAGCAAATCGATTGGCCTTAATCCAGCGTCAATCGTATTGCCCCTGATTTCACCGTACGGATAACGATCAATCCATTGCAATCGTGTCGCCGAAAGCCTGTGCAGAGGCTCCTTCAACAGAAATTCGGCCACAGAATGCAAGGGGTCAAATTGAATAAGTGCATCTCGATAGGCTTGCATGTCACGCGCCGGAGCTAACGGCTGCTCATACGCCTCTGAAGCATCTTTGTCGCGGCGACCAAGCCTGGGCTCTAATTTTTCTTCCGAGACGTACCACAGCAGAGCTGTTGCCTCATTTTGTTGCCATGAGATGTGCTGTAACCAGTCATAATGGCGGTGGATCTGCTCCAAAGTATCAGATACGCTGATAGCACCATTTACAGGTGGAATCTCACTTTCTTCGACACTCATTGTCGCACCTAGCTCGTCAACTAAAGATGAGTATGGTTCCAAAATCACCGACGCAAGAAACTCTTGCGCTTCAAATCCGAGTGAGCCCCGGGCGTACGTCAATAAATTTCGCCACACAGACTCACTTGATTTTCTGGACTCCAACCAGCTAACTGATTGATCTAAGTCATTAATCAGATGGCTGATTCGATCTGCTTGCTTGGGGTCCTGGCTAGTCCAAGTTTTAAAGTCAGATCTTGCACGGCTAATCAGTCTCTTCACCAGTAAAATTTCATCAGATGATGCGTTAATCAAACCCTGAACTCGGGCTATCGCCTCCTCACGTGCATTCATCCAGTGATCGATTAGTACAGGATGATTCATTAAAAACGGGGCCATCCCAAGGCCAGTGGAGTTACCAATCCCTAAACGCTGCGCCAGCGCGTCGTCCAGTTGCACTGCCGTATCTGGACGCTTACAGGAAGCCTCATATTCAACCCAATCTCTGGCGAATTGTCTTATTAAAAAGACGGTTAGCATTTCAGCTTGGAACGGCTCGGCAAACTCTCTCCTGTCCGCAATCACTTCCCGATCACAAGCGCCAAACTTTCCAGAACCATAAACCGCAGTAGTTCTCATCAAATAACCCGCGGCGTCTATTTCGTCTACACTTGGCTGCCGACCTTCCGACAGGCAGTCGACTACGACATCCCATAATCGAACAGATTTATTAGCTCTCGACAACGTGAGCTCTGTAGCTTTCAATCGACCTGTTTCTTGGCACGGAACATTGGCTCGTAATCGCTCAACATCTGATGCCGAAGGGACTCCATCAAACAGCGTGAATGTGGCATCCCACGCGTTAGCGATCACTCGATCAGACCGATTCTGTGGGTCCAGCTGATGGGCAAACACAACCAAACTGTAAGCATTATTTGGAGTAAAAGCGGTATAGACGGCGTGCCCGCCCAAAGTCGGGGCTAAGACAAAAGAAGTGCGCTCAAAGTGCCAGCTTTCAGCTTTGATCCGACGCAGCAGAATGCGAAGAAACGACAGCCGTGATGCATGAAGTGACCCCAGACGGTCAAGACACATCACCTCACTTGGCTGCCTTTTCAACATCGCCATGAGTTAGTTGCTCATACCGAAACTGCTTTCAAAAAAGCGCAACCAATTAAGTCCCATAATTTGATCGATTTCTGGTCGAGAAAATCCTTGGTTGAGTAGGCCTTGATCAATATTTGGAAAACATCGATTATCCACGAACCAGTCAGGCTGAACTGGGAACCCTGGCTGTTCTTTGCTTCCTTCACCAAAATCCACTACCTTCGTCCAGCGGCCAGAGCGCATCCACTCCACTACTGAAT
>CAZFNA010000001.1:76596-136192 GCA_964520465.1 uncultured Pseudomonadales bacterium
CAGAGAACTCAATCGCATCTAAAGTTGATCGTTCAGCAGAATGCGACATATCGACCACAAGTCCTACGCGATTCATTTCTCGGACCACTTCACGGCCCATCCTGGTCAGCCCAGAGTCTTCAATTTCGTAACAGCCTGCAGCCAAAAGAGATTGGTTATTATACGACAGTTGCATAAATCGGACACCCAAACGATGGACAACCTCGACTAACCCAATGTCATCCTCTATTGGACTTGGGTTTTGAAACCCAAACACGACTGCTGTTTGACCTCGTGATTTTGCCGTTCTCACGTCATCCGCGGTAAAGGCCTGCACAATACGATCAGAGTGGTGCTCGAAAATTAGATTCCAGCCTGCAATCACAGCCACCATTTCTCGGAAATTCTCATGATAAGCGATCGTAACATGCACACAATCCAATCCACCCTCAGCCATCTGGCTGAAAATAATGTCCGACCAATTACAATATTGCAGGCCATCGATTCGCATCAGCCTGGATCTCCCATGGAGACATAAGCCGTTTTAACCGTTGTATAGAATTCAACAGCATATTGACCCTGTTCGCGCGACCCGTAGGATGAAGAGCCTCGCCCTCCAAAAGGTACATGATAATCAGTGCCGGCCGTGGGTAGGTTGACCATCACACAGCCTGTCTTGGCGTTACGCCTAAAGTGGTTGGCACGAGCGAGCGACTGCGTCATAATCCCGGATGTAAGACCAAACAAGGTATCATTCACCGCGGAGAGGCCTTCCTCATATGATCCAACGGGGATAACACAAGCAATCGGGGCGAACATTTCTTCCCTGTTCACTGTCATTCGATTATCCGTCTGCGTTAATAAAGCCGGTCGCATAAAGTGACCCGGCGTCGAGCGCTCAAGCAGTTCCCCTCCATACAATAACGCAGCTCCCTCATCCTGTCCCACGGACAAATAACGCAAGTTCTCCGACAATTGCGAACTTGATGCAACTGGACCAATCTGTATTCCAGATTCCAATGCGTGGCCCACAACCAAGTCCTGCATATGCTTTACTAGCTTGTCTACGAACACATCGTGAATACTTTCATGAACAATTAGACGGCTTGACGCAGTACATTTCTGTCCAGTACTGCCGAAAGCTCCATTAGCCGCGGCCTGAACAGCTAAGTCGAGATCAGCATCGTCCATGATGAGTAGACCGTTTTTTGAACCCATTTCAAGCTGGACTTTTGAAAAATTATTCGCTGCGTTGGCTGCAACAGTTCGTCCGACTTGAACAGAGCCTGTAAAACTTATGGCTTGCACATGTGGATGAGCCGTCAACGCATTCCCAATGGTGCCACCAGGACCCATCACTAAATTGAACAGCCCCGGTGGAATATCTTGTTTAGCAATAATTTCTGCCAGAGCAACTGCTGAGGCTGGAGTTAAGTTAGCAGGCTTCCAAATCACAGCATTACCGAACGCGAGCGCAGGTGCGATTTTCCAAGATGCTGTTGCTACCGGGAAGTTCCACGGGCTAATAATTCCGACAACTCCTAGGGGCTCGCGACGGACATCAATCTCTATCCCGGGCCTAACTGAGTCAGCTGTGTCTCCAATCTGTCGAAGCACTTCAGCAGCGTAGTAGGTAAAAAACTGACCCGCTCGAAATACTTCACCACGTCCTTCGGGAAATGTTTTCCCCTCCTCCCGAGCGAGCAGCTCACCCAATTCATCACAACGAGATATCAACTCACGACCAATCGAATCAAGCACATTTTGTTTTTTCTCTAAGCCAGTAGACTGCCATATCCGTTGAGCTTTTTCAGCCGCGGTGACCGCGTAATCAAGTTCACTAGCGCTGGCCTGCGCGAACGCTCCAATGATGTCACGGGTATCAGAGGGATTAATATTATCGATGCGCTCATCTGAACCAATCCACTCTCCGGCAATCCAGTTATTACAATTCATATTATTTCCTTTTGGTCAACCCGTTGGCAGTGCATATCGAAGACACCAATGCTTCAGCAAGTGTATCTGCACTCGATCGCGGTCCATAGACTGCAATTTTAGATTTATCTGAGCAAACTAGATAAACACCAAGATGGTGGATTACGCTCCGAATCGCAGCCCCCGGCTCGTAACGATTCTGCGACACATTCGCTAATCGACACAAAATAAGACTTAACCTGGGCCCTGCTAAATCGAAACGAACCCAGGCATCCGTTTGTTCGGTAACGCAACCATATTGTCGTAATGGTGTATTCAATACCCAGTCAGGATCGACTAAATACGGTTGCTCAAACATCCATTGATGCCTGCTCATCCAAAACACAGACATTCCTTTTGGATTGGCGGTCAATGACTCTGGCTCAGGTAGTGTCAAATCATAAACCTCTGATATCGCCGTTTTATTTGTGTGCTCATCAGCTACCGGCATTGAAAATGATAGGAGTGCGTTGCTTTGATTTTCTGACAGGCTTGTTTCACCCATTGTTACGAGTTCGATTGTCGCAGCAGGAGACGCTATCAGGTCACGCACGTACTCGCTCTCCCTTTGGATCCACAAAATGCGCACTCACAACCTCAACCTCAACATCGAGGCCATCCAGTAGGCTTACAGCCCTTATGCGCTCGCCCAAAAGATTATCGGCGTTCTGCAAATAAGCCAGTGCGATCATTGAACCGATGTGCGGGGAGTACGCGACGCTTGTCACATAGCCTATATCGTTAGCTGCCACAAGCTCCTTCCCCAGCTCCACAAGGTGGGCACCTCCAACCAGTTTTGCTCCGGGCACTACTGGCCGAAGGCCTATGAGTCGGGTGGCGTCGTCTGCAAAATGTTCACGATTAGCCAAAACTCTGCCAATGCTATCCTTGGTTTGGCTCACCATTCCACCCAGCCCAAGATTCGCTGCTGTCGTTTGGCCGTTCAGCTCAGCGCCAGCAGCGTGGCCTTTTTCTATTCTCAAAACTCCAAGTGCTTCAGTGCCGTAGGGCGTCACGCCCAGATCCTCACCAATCTTCAGCAAATACTCAAAAAAATCGTGGCCGAATCGGGTTGGCACAGCTATCTCGTAAGCTAGCTCTCCCGAGAAAGAAATTCTGAATAACCGTGCTCGCAAACCATTTTTTAACTGAATCTCAGCACACGCCATAAATGGAAACTCTTGATTTGAAACATCGATATCAACGACACGTGCTATCAAGTCACGAGAAAGTGGTCCAGCCACAGCGAACTGAGCCCAGGCCTCAGTTGTGGAAATTAGATGAACATCTAGCTGAGGCTTTAGGCATTGTCTAACAAATTCCATGTGCCGGTAAACTGCTACAGCATTCGCCGTAGTCGTTGTCACTACAAAATGATTTTCAGAAAACCGTGCCGCCGTCCCATCATCCATTGCGATTCCATCTTCCCGGAGCATAAGACCATATCTCACCTTTCCGACAGACAATTTAAGGAATCCGTTAGCGTAAACAAAATTCAAAAATTCCGCGGCATCACTGCCCTGCACATCAATTTTTCCAAGCGTAGTTACATCACAAATACCTACGGCACGGCGCACCGTGGTCACCTCGCGATTAACTGTATCTTGCCAGCCCGTGTCGTCGGTTCGAGGAAACCACTGAGCACGCAACCAATTTCCCACCTCAACAAAACGAGCACCTAACCGCGTCGCCACATGATGAGTCGGTGTTAGACGCCTGGGCTTAAAGTCTGCACCACGAAAACGTCCCGCCAAAGCCCCAATTGAAACTGCAGTGTATGGGGGACGAGCGAGGGTAGTGCCGGTTTCAGCGATGGTCTGACCGGTAAGTCCAGCCATCACTGATAATCCCAGGACGTTAGAGTGCTTGCCTTGATCAGTAGCCATCCCCAAAGTGGTGTAGCGCTTTAAATGCTCAACACTAATCATCCCCTCTTGGTGACTAAGCACAATATCCTTTGAAGTTACATCATTCTGAAGGTCAACAAATGCTGGACCACCCGCATCCACTTGGTATAAAGGTTGTAAGTTCAGGGGGCGGGATACCCCAGGAATAATTTCATCCACAAGCTGCCCAGTCTCTTTAAAGACCATGGACATGGCACTCTGCCAACAATTTAAAGTGTCGTAATGTCCGTCTGCCGCGCCCACGACTACTTGATCTCTTGGTAAAGATTTAGAAGCATGGAACCCAAAAGTATCATCATCCCATAAAGGCTTAGCACCCTGATGACAGGTTAAATGAACCGTCGGATTGAATCCTCCAGAAACACCAAGAAAATCAGCTTCAACCCAACGCAGGCTTCCAGATTGTGCGCGTATCTGTATCCGTTTTAGTCCCGTTACTCCCGCCGTATTCGTCACCACCGAGCTCACAAAATGGGGCAGGTCCGCAACTGAATCAACAGCTTGCCTCGAATCAACCACTGCCGTTACATGGTGTCCAGCCGCAATCAACCGCCGCGCAACTCGCAGGCCATCATCGTGCGTGACGAACAAAGCAATCGATTGCTTCTGCAAGGATCCAAAATATAAAGCGTACGCTTCGAGTGCCGACATCGTCATTACTCCCGGACGATCATTATTCGGAAAAGCTATACCGCGCGTCAGCGCGCCTGTTGCGATAACGGTTCTACCCACGCTGACTGTCCAAAGGGTCTGTTTTGGCAATTCACCGGGTAACGACTCAACATGCTCAGTATTTCGAGATACTGCAGCATAGACCCCATGATCATAAGATCCAAAGACTGTCGTTCTGTTCATACAATGGATGCCAGGATGCTCCTCCACACGTTTGATCAGCAATTCAAGCCACGCGAAATCAGATGGCTCAGCCTCCGATCTAAGCTGGCCACCAAAATCTGGGCGCTCATCCATTAATACAACTTGCTGTCCGTTATCCGCCAATTTCAGTGCTGATCCAAGGCCAGCAATCCCTCCACCCACAACAAGAAAATCTGCGTGTAAATACCCTTTGTCATAAACCGAGGGGTCTGGCTTTGTGGATAATCTTCCAAGTCCAGCAGCTCGCCGTATAAGAGGTTCATAAACAGACTCCCAGAACCTCGCAGGCCACATAAAAGTTTTATAGTAGAAGCCTGCGGTTAAGAAACGAGACAGATGATTGTTTATCGCCAGAAAATCAAAGCGAAGACTAGGCCATGCATTTTGTGGCCACGCCTCTAGCCCATCAAAAATCTCTATTTCCGTAGCTCTGGTATTAGGCTCAGGATGCCCTTCTCGAATGACTGTGACCAGGGCATTTGGCTCGTCAGATCCATCTGAATACACACCGCGGGGACGGTGATATTTAAACGATCGGGCGACAAGCTTTACGCCATTAGCTAGGAGGGCGGACGCCAGTGTATCGCCGTGAAAAGCTGGATAAGGTTTCCCATCAAACCTAAACCGTAGGGGACGTTTGATATCAATACCCCTAGCATTTTCCCATCTATTAGCCATAGTCGCCATCCTTGGCAGCGAATTCTGCCGCCATGACCTCGTGCGTTAACGTGTTCCGTGTCACCACTAACCACGACCGATCACCCTGCTCGTGAAACCAGAGTTCTCGATGCACACCACGCGGATTTACTCGCTCATAAGCATAAGCCACCAGGAGACTAAGAGCATCCTCGGTCATACCATCAGGGCGATGCAGCAGGCTCGCATCTCCAAGGTAGACAAATTCTGATTGGTCCCTAAGACCCAATGTAGGATGTGGAATTCTCATTGCATTCAATGCAGGTTCGGCGTCGAACCCTGCCCCTTCTCATCAATCATTGCGCCGCGATCAAAGCGATCAAGCTTGAACGCCCACGCCGTAGGATGCGAGGTTTCAGTCGCTAATAAATGTGCAAACACATAACCACTAGCAGGCGTCGCTTTGAATCCACCATAGCACCAGCCACCGTTAAAAAAGAGTCCCTTCACTGGCGTGCGATCAATGATCGGGGAGCCATCCATAGACATGTCCATCACGCCACCCCAGGAACGGAGCAGGCGCGCGCGACCAAGCATTGGCATTAATGACATACCACCCTCACACACGTCTTCAACAGCCGGTAAGTTACCTCTGCTCGCGTAACTGTTGTAGCCATCTAAATCGCCACCAAAAACTAGCCCGCCTTTATCCGATTGACTAATATAAAAATGTCCGGCCCCATAAGTTATCACGCCAGGAATTAAAGGCTTCAGGCCCTCACTGACAAAGGCCTGAAGCACATGAGACTCAATAGGCAAAGCCAAACCCACTTTTCGCATGACCTCACTCGAGTAGCCAGCAACGCAAACACCAACTCGGTCTGCCTTGATCATCCCTTGGTTAGTTTCCACGCCAAGGACCCGATCACTATCAATTTGAAAGTCATGGACTTCACATTGCTCAATAATATCGACCCCTAACTGATCTGCGGCTCGGGCATATCCCCATGCCACCGCATCATGACGCACCGTGCCGCCCCGGCGCTGTAGTAGCCCTCCATGTATGGGAAATCTGGCACTATCGAAATTCAGAAAAGGCGCCATTTTACGGACCTCTTGGCAGTTCAAAAGTTCGGCGTCACCGCCATGCATGCGCATTGTATTTCCTCTGCGCCTAAATGCATCGCGTTGCGCATCTGAGTGAAATAGATTGAGCACTCCACGCTGACTAACCATCGCATTGAAATTGATTTCCTGCTCAAGTCCCTCCCAAAGTCTAAGGGATAAGTCGTAAAAAGGCTGATTGCCTTCAAGCATGTAATTGGCTCGAATAATGGTAGTATTACGACCAACATTTCCGCCTCCGATCCAACCTTTCTCAAGAACAGCAACATTTTTTATTCCGTGCTGCTTTGCAAGATAGTAAGCGGTAGCTAATCCATGGCCGCCGCCACCGATGATAATTAGATCATAATGCTTTTTTGGCGCGGTCGAACGCCACAGTGGCTTCCAACCAGAATGTCCACCCAACCCCTCTTTTAAAACGCGCCAACCAGAAAACCGCATGCCAAGTATCCCTTAGTTATCATCCAAGTGTATCTGGATGCATTTAATAAAAAATTGTAGCAAAGAGAGAAATATGACCATCTAAGGCATGTTTTATCAACTGCTATTTACTAATCTTTGGCTATGCTTATTTTTCAATACAACTAAAATATTTCGGACTCGTTTATTTTAACCGTTCAGGCCTTCACGTGATTGCGGAGGAGATTTTAATTCTGTATTAAAAAGCATCTTGACTGGAGTCAAATACCCAATTGGTCGCATCACAATACTGTGGCCTTGAAGGTATCGTTCTTATTCTTTGCTTAATGCTTCTTTTTGCAATCCTGGACGTCCTAGCCGTTACTTGAGTGCAAAAAATTCACGTGAGCCAATCCCCAACTGTGCGCTACTGGCTGTTCACGATAGCGGCACTTTGGTTTTGACGACACACAACAAATTTTAGAAAAACCCTCAAAACCCCAATACTTGGCACACAAATTTTCCGTTCGTTGCTGGCCGTGAGTGAGGTTGGCATATTCATCTTTAGCCTAAAATATTTTATCCTGGCCGAGGCATACTCCTTTTTTGCAAGCTTCCCACTAATCGCTATTGTAATGGCAGCTATTTATTTAAACGAACGGTTGCAAGCGACCGACATTGTCTCAGTTCTTGAAGGGTTTGCTGGCACTCTAATTATCCTCGGCCCGGCATGGACGTCTTCGAAGCAGAGGCTCTGATCCCATTATCAGCCACCATACTTTTTGCTGGGTACATCGTTTTGACGCGGCGCGTCAGCCAAGTGGATTCCTATGCAATAACGCTCCTTTGCACCGCACTTGCGGGCACAGTCATCGCCACGGCATTTGGATTATTTCACTGGGCCGAGGTATCCCCGTTTGAGTGGGAATTGACGGGAATAATGAGTTTTTTGGTGTTGCCGCACAATTTTTATTAATCGCAGCTCTTGGGATCGCTCCCACCACTCAACTGCAACCTTCTAACTATAGCTTACTATTTTTCGTCACATTGCACGGGGGCCGTACGTTTGGTCCGATTCCTGATTACCCGACAATCATTGGTGCCTTTTGTATTGTTGGGGGGGGGTTGTTCGCTCTGATGAGTCGTCGTAGGCATTTTAAAAGCCAGAATTGACGGGCTCCTCTTGAGCACACTCTAACTGCACCGGTGTATGCTTAAATTCCGGTATCTTTCCGCTTGGATCCAATGCATCCGAGGTCAGCAAATTGGCTGCCGCTTCGTAAAAAGCAAAAGGCAAAAATACACTGCCTTGCGCCACCGAATTATCGACTGTCGCGTAAGCACGAATTTGGCCACGTCTTGACCTGATAGATACTGGCTGACCGGACTCCACTTTAAGAATTAAGGCATCTTCAGGATGAATTGATACCAGCGGCACGGGGTTGATTTGATGCAAAACCGTGGCTCGACGGGTCATGCTTCCAGTGTGCCAGTGTTCCAGAACACGACCAGTGATCAGGGCAAATGGATAATCCGAATCGACTGCCTCAGTTGGGCCACGATATTGCGTCGGAACCAAATGTAAACGGCCTGTCGATGTTGGAAACTGATCGACGAACATCACTCCAACACCCACCGAATCAGTTGACTCACAGGGATAAGTCACAGACTGCTCCGATTGCAGCCGATCCCAAGTAATTCCATTAAATGATGGGCCCATTGCATCGCGCATCTCAGAAAAAATCTGGCCAACGCCATAATAGGGACCGTTGTAATCCCAAGGTAATCCAAATCGTGAAGCAAGCTGCTGAATAATCCAAAGATCAGCGCGCGCATCCCCCGGAGGCTCAACCGCTTGACTGCCCAACTGAACCATACGATCAGTATTAGTTACTGTTCCAGTTTTTTCAGGCCAAGCACTCGCTGGTAATATCACGTCAGCAAGTAACGCTGTCTCCGTCAAAAAAATATCCTGTACGACTAAATGATCTAAACCCGCCAAGGCTTCTCGAGCATGATCCAAGTCAGGATCGCTCATGGCTGGGTTTTCGCCCATGACATAAAGGCCCGTGATGCGGTCTTCTTCAGAGGGGGCATGCTGAACATGATGCATTATCTCTACAACGGTAAGGCCGGCGCGAGGATTCAATGCAGAACCCCAGTGTGCTTCGAACCATCTACGTACGCTAGAATCTTCTACCCTCTGATAGCTTGGGTACATCATCGGTATTAGACCTGCATCACTAGCGCCTTGCACATTATTCTGCCCACGCAAAGGATGAAGCCCGGTACCAGAACGACCGAACTGACCAGTAATACCTGCTAAAGCGATTAGCGCCCGGACGTTGTCGGTGCCATGTGTATGCTGACTGACTCCCATGCCCCAGAAAATCATGGCTCGGTCAGCGGACGCATAAGTTTCAGCAGCCTGTACAATAGCGTCGACAGAGATGCCGCAAATCGGGCTCATACGCTCAGGCGAAAAAGCTTGAATATGTTCCACAAAGCCATTGAATCCATCCACTCGCTCAGCGATGAATTCTGGATCTATCAAACCTGCATTAACAATGACAAACAACATCGCGTTAACTAGGGCAATATCTGTTCCCGGTTTAATTTGTAAAAATTGGGACGCATGACGGCTAATTTCAGTTGCTCTTGGGTCGGCCACAAGTAATCTTGTACCAAGATTCGCAGCGTTTTTCATCCACGTCGCCGCCACTGGATGATTCACTGTCGGGTTGCAGCCTATGAGCAGCGCAACGTCTGCATTGACGATATCTTGCACCTGATTGCTGACGGCACCAGATCCAATACCTTCAAGTAAAGCTGCAACACTCGACGCGTGACATAACCGGGTGCAGTGATCAACATTATTGGTTTGGAAACCAGTCCTCACCAGCTTTTGGAAGAGGTATGCCTCTTCATTGCTGCCTTTAGCAGACCCAAACCCCGCCAAAGCTTGGGGGCCGCGCTTATCCCGTATTTTCAGTAGCCCCTCAGCCGCCATTGCCAATGCCTCATCCCAGCTCGCCTCTCGAAACAGAGTGCGCCAGTCAAACTGTGCAAGATTTTCCTGTCCCAATAGACTTGGGTCTTTAGTAACACCCTCTAGCCGAATTAAAGGCTTGCTGAGACGCGTGGCATGTTCGATATAATCAAAGCCATAGCGCCCTTTAACGCACAACCGTTGATGATTAGCTGGTCCATCACGCCCATCCACAGCGATAATTTTATTGTCATCAACGGAAAATGTGAGCGCGCATCCAACGCCACAATAAGGACAGACCGAATCCACGTGCTTGACTACGTCGTTAGAAGCTTGCCGCACTGGCATTAAAGCTCCGGTTGGGCAAGCCTGCACGCACTCGCCACAGCCAACACAAGGACTCTCGGCAACTGACTCATCAAGCCCAAATATTATTCTCGACGCACCACCACGCCCCGCCACACCAATCACACTATTTACCTGCTCCTCTTGACAGGCACGCACACACCGGTCGCACTGAATACAGGCAGATGAATTGAACGTAAAACCTGGGTGCGACGCATCTATCGTAGCGTCAGGAGCATTAAGGATATCGAACCGATTACTAGTACTGATACCGAAGGTTGTAAGCCAACTGGCCAGCTCACTTCCAGGTAAAATATGCTGCGCGTGGTCACGCGTGCAACCGGCATCAACTGCCAATAATTCGAGAACTAGGTCGCGAGACGTTGATACTCGCTCTGAATTAGTACGGACTACCATGCCATCGACAGCTTCACGCCGGCAACTCGGCGCAAGCACCCTCTCATTCTCAATTTCTACCACGCAGGCCCTACAGCTGCCGTCTGGTCTACGGCCCTCGCGGTAGCAAAGCGTCGGGATATCTTTTCCTAATTGGCGAGCCGCTTGTAATAACGTTGTTCCCGTTTTTACATTTATAATGACCTCATCAATTGTCAGACTGATCATTGTGTTGTCGAAAGGGCTAGCCATCGACTACCTCAGCTGGAAAATACTTCTGAACACAAGAAATTACGTTTGGCGCCGCTTGGCCTAACCCACAAATCGAGGCATCAGTCATCACCTGCTTTAGGTCTCCCAGCGCATCATTATTCCATGATGGCTCCTGCATCAGCCGGACAGATGCCTGCGTACCTAGTCGGCAAGGCGTGCACTGGCCGCAACTTTCATGCTCGAAGAAATTCATCACGTTCAAGGCTGCATCACGGGCACGATCAGCTTGACTTAGAATCACCACAGCGGCAGAGCCAATAAAACATCCATAGGGTTGTAGAGTATCAAAATCCAAAGGTATCGCATTCAAATTGGCGGGTAGTATTCCTCCCGACGCACCGCCCGGCATGTACCCGTAGAAAATATGCTCATCAGCCATGCCTCCGCAGTACTCATCAATTAACTCAGAGATTGAAATACCGGCGGGTGCGACCTTCACACCGGGCAACTTCACTCGCCCACTCACGCTAAAACTGCGTAATCCCTTACGCCCATTCCGGCCGTAAGTTCCGAACCACTCAGCGCCCCTCTCGATTATATCTCGCACCCAATAAAGGGTTTCAAAATTATGGACCAGCGTGGGATGACCGAATAAACCGACTTCGGCGACGTAAGGAGGCCGATGTCGCGGTTCGCCACGCTTTCCCTCGATAGACTCAAGCATAGCTGACTCTTCCCCACAAATATAAGCACCCGCACCCCTTCGAATCTCAAGGAATCCTTGGGCGATAGTTCCTTCGTCAGCAAGCTCAGAGATAGCATCTATTAATATCTGTCGACACCCATGGTATTCGTCTCTGATATAAATATAACAGTGCTCAGCCTCTATTGCCTCAGACGCAATCAATAAACCTTCAAGGAATCGGTGGGGATCTCTCTCTAAAAAAGTGCGATCTTTAAATGTCCCTGGCTCACCTTCATCCAAATTGACAGCTATAAATCGTGGCCCACCAAAACTTTTCACTACTCCCCATTTTCGGCCGGCCGGAAATCCTGCTCCCCCCAGACCCCTCAGTGCAGAGGATTCCAGTTCTGCTATCAAAGCATCCACTGTAATCTGCCCACCGCGAACCGAGGCAAGCAGACGATAACCACCATTCAGGCGATAATTTGCGAGGCCTACCCAACTAGGATTAATTACAGGATTAATAGGCACTAGACCTGCGCAGCGTTCAACGACTTCAGCAGGGCTAAATGATTCGCGTGTCCGGCTTGAGCTCGGGTGCTTGTATTCCTTGGTGACCATAGCCTCCCAGACTTTCTGTGCTGTTGCCGCAACGATTGGAAATTGTTGAACCACTGCTACTGGAGCTTGCTCACACCTTCCAACACAAGGTACTATCTCGATCACAAAGTTCGGATGATTTATTTTTAACTCATGAACTGCGGTCAGTAGCTCATCTGCTCCCGCCATGCAGCAACTTGTACTATTACAGATCCTAATAGTTACTTGTGTCTCTTTTGGAACTTCATCGACGATATGGAAATGATGATAAAACGAAGCAACTTCGATCACCTCAACCTCAGCACGCGCCGTAATCTTCGATAGTGCTGCCATGTGAGGCTTTGGAAGACAGCCAAAATGGTCGTTGATGACATGCAGTTGCTCGATCAATCGGGAAGGAGCATTCAGTTCACTAACAAGCAAGCGTTTTATCTCTGACGTAACATCTCGAGCTTCTTTTTTAAAATTCATCGATGGCCTGAAATCCGAAATAATTTAATTTAAATAGTGACCAAAAATATATGTGTCAACATGCCTAGATACGCCATTATGCGCGGCCTCGAACAATACAATCACAATGATTTTTGACGCGCCAAGACAAACGATTAACAAAATCATGCATAGTCCCTAACTATACTAAGGATTCTACATGAACACGACCAGTCCTATCGTAGGCACATTATTTGTTATTACTTCAGCTATTTTATTTGGCATTCAGCCAATTTTTGGCACTCAGTTACAAATGGCAGGCGTTGATCCGATTGCACTAAACGCCGTTCGCTACAGCGTTCCAGCACTACTTCTTATTTTGTTACTTTTTATCCGCCCCATCCGTGGCGTCAGAAAGCGAGACGCGATTTGTCATGGATGGCTCGGATTAGGTTTCGCTAGTGCCGGGATTGGACACTATGAGGCCGGGTTCAAGATAGGTTTCAGTCTCGCGGTAATTCTCGTTTTTTTATTCCCCGTAATAGTCACGCTGTACAGCATATTTGTATTAAGGCTAAAGACCTCACGACTTCAAGTTATCGCAATGATCACCGCGCTTTTGGGACTCCTATTAGCGCTTAACATCAAAACTGATATTCAAAATTACACAGGGATCGCGTGGGCATTGCTAGCTGCAGTAAGCACGGCTTCTCTCCTGATCTACAGATCCCATTACGCCCCTGATATCGATGACCGAATATCACTCACCGTTTGTATGATTGCAGCCAGCTTAGCTATAGGAATAGTCATACTCTTCAAAGGCGCTCATTTTCCCGCGACGATTAATGCATGGTGCTGGAACATACTTTTGGCAATTATTTGTGGACTTCTACCAATTGGATTATTGATGGCAGGCAGTAGAAAAATTGGCGCTCTAGATGCGTCCACACTCAGCGTTCTCGAGCCAATTGTCGCAATCGCTGTATCGATTTTGATCTTGGATGACTCGGCTAGTATCAACACACTACTTGGTGGAACTTTGGTCATAGTTTCTGCTGTAATTTTAACTCGTTCACGCATCAAGAAAGCAGATTTATCTGGTGTTGTGAAACTGACCTAATGCTGCTCACTGACTTGCGAACTTTCCCCATCTAGTCCATTCTTAGATTTCTCTTGCGTGGGGGCAAACCTGCGCTCGTCGCCTCGGGAGAGAGCATTTGCCGCCGAAGGAGCAACCGACCCGGAAACTCTCAGGCTGAAGGACCGTCGTGACGTATAGAGAATCTGGAAAGCAGTGAATAACTCACCGAAGGAGTAAGGGTTTACCTGAATCTCTCAGGTCAATGACAGATGGGTCATGCGAAACAGCCTGCAAGGAGCGAGCATGACAGATCTTAATTTATTACCCCTCGAACAATTCCATAAAGACCAGGGTGCGAAATTCGTCCCGTTTGCTAATTATAAGATGCCCATACAGTATTCGCTGGGAGTGAAAGGTGAGCATCTACACACCCGGAGCGCCACTGGCCTATTTGATGTCTCTCATATGGGACAACTTTTGGTCAATGGCTCTGGCGCCACTGAGGCACTTGAAAAGCTGGTCCCCGCAGCTCTCTCAGAGCTATTGCCCGGACAGATTCGTTACTCGCAATTCACTCTACAAAACGGCGGAATCCTTGATGACTTAATGCTGACACGCTGGGATACAGATACGTGGGGATTAATTGTCAATGGCGCTTGTAAGCACGCTGATTTAGATCATTTAAAAGCATACCTTCCAGCAACTTTAGAAATCAGGCATCTAGAAACGCAAGTCTTAATTGCTGTTCAAGGGCCCAGTGCCCGAGTAGCTCTTACATGCTTAATCCCGGAGGCACGTGATCTGCTGTTTATGCGGGCAGTCCGAACGAGCTGGCAGGGTTGTGAGATAATACTGTCATGTTGCGGGTACACAGGCGAAGACGGATATGAAATCTCGATCGAACAAAGAAACGCAGAATTACTTGCAAGCGCGCTAACTAATCTTAGAGAAACGAAATGGGTCGGTCTTGGTGCTCGTAATTCACTACGCCTAGAGACAGGGCTTTGCCTGTACGGCAATGATCTAACAACTGACACCACACCTATTGAGGCTGATCTCCTGTGGTCCATCCAGAAACGAAGGCGGATTGAGGGCGGTTTCTTGGGATCCGATGTGATACTCCAACAGATCAGTGAAGGCGCCCCCAGAAAACGTGTCGGCCTCTCCCCACTAGATTGCAGAACCCCTATGCGCGATCACACATGCTTAAAAGATAAAAACGGCTGCGTAGTTGGGGAAATTACATCCGGAGGGTTTGGTCCGACAATGAATGGGCCGGTTGCTATGGGTTTTGTTTTGGATAAGGTCAGTTCTAAGGGAACTGAATTAGTTGCAGAAGTCAGAGGCAAGGCACTAGCTTGTCAAGTCACTGATCCTGTTTTTGTTCAACAGCGTTACGTACGCTCCCTTTAAAGGTACTAGATAAGGATATGTTAATAATGTCTGTTGTTAAATATACGCGAGAACACGAATGGGTTCGTATCGAAGGTGATATAGCTACCGTGGGGATTACTTTTTATGCACAGGAACAATTAGGTGACGTTGTATTTGTTGAGTTGCCAGACGAACACACCTCAGTTGACCAAGGAGCAGAGGTCGCAATCGTAGAGTCAGTCAAAGCGGCAAGTGATATTTACGCTCCTATTACAGGAACCATCGTTGAAACAAATGGCGATTTATCCGACCGGCCAGAGTTAATCAATGAAGATCCTGAAAATGATGGCTGGTTTTTTCGGATGCAGTTATCTGACCCATCGGAAATTGAAGATTTGCTCGACGAAGCCGCATACCACGCATTTATTCAAGACGAGATGTAAGAGGTTAACTTGGCGCAGCAAGAAAAGAATTTTAGCGACCGACATATCGGTCTGACTGACGACGAGCGAGTCTTAATGCTGCGGACTTTGGGGCTCAATTCGATGGATGAATTAGTTGAGCAGGTTGTCCCCAAACCAATTCGAAATCAGGAGCCTATGGCGATTCCAGAGGCGATGTCGGAGACAGAAGCACTTGACGAACTGAAATCGATAGCCTCTAAAAATAAAGTTGTAAGAACTCTGATCGGCCAAGGTTATTATCACACGAATACCCCAGCAGTAATCCAACGTAATGTACTAGAAAACCCAGCGTGGTATACCGCTTATACACCCTATCAACCAGAGATATCGCAAGGTCGGTTAGAGGCTTTGTTTAACTATCAAACAATGATCGTTGAACTTACTGGCATGGCGGTGGCGAACGCATCTTTGCTTGATGAGGCTACGGCGGCGGCGGAGGCTATGGCCTTATGTCGACGTAGCTCAAAATCTAAATCTAACAAATTTTACGTCGCTGATAACCTGTTTAAGCAGACTCGGGCGGTCATCGAAACGAGATCAAAGCCACTTGATTTTGAATTAGTGGAGTTTGACCCAAATAACCCACCTGAATTTGGCGATGCGTTTGGGCTGATCATGCAGTATACGGGAGCAGACGGCAAAATTTGCGACCCCCGTCAAATTCTAGACCAGGTAAAGAATACCGGTATTATTACTGCCATCACTGCAGACATTTTGAGTCTGACCCTGCTGGAAGCGCCAGGGTATCTCGGAGCTGATATCTGTCTGGGATCAACGCAGCGATTTGGCGTACCAATGGGTAACGGTGGGCCTCATGCAGCTTTTTTTGCTGTCAGTGATAAGTTGAAAAGAAATATTCCCGGACGACTGGTAGGTCAATCCATAGACTCTAAAGGCCGAGCAGCGTATCGACTAACCCTGCAAACCCGAGAGCAGCACATCCGTAGGGAAAGGGCGATGAGCAATATCTGTACCGCTCAGGTACTCCTGGCAAACATCGCGGGTCTCTATGCTTGCTATCATGGGCCCAGTGGTCTTGAGGCTCAGGCAGAACGAATACATAAACTGACGTCGCGATTGTATAGCGGCTTAAAAATATCTGGTTTAGCAGTTAACGATACCTTTTTTGATACCTTATCCGTGCGTGTAAATGATGCTCAGAAGACTGTAAAAAATGCTCTCGACGCAGGTCTAAATATTCACAAAATCGATGCCTTTACTGTCTCATTCTCCCTTGATGAAGCATCAACGGAAGCGGAAGTTGAGAGGCTGGCATCAATTTTTAATATCAGGCTTGGTCGAAGCGAAGTAATGATCCCTAGAGCTCTTCGGCGTGCGTCAAGGTTTATGACCCAAGATGCTTTTAATTCATACCACTCTGAAACTGAGATGATGCGCTACCTGAGAAAGCTTGCGGATCGAGATCTTGCACTTGATCGAGCCATGATTCCGCTGGGCTCGTGCACCATGAAGCTCAACGCAGCTTCAGAAATGGCGCCAATTAGCTGGGCAGAATTTGCCAATATTCATCCGTTTTCGCCAGCTAACCAACGCATGGGCTACGCTCAAATGATTGAAGACTTGACCATCTGGTTATCGGAGATCACGGGCTACGCTGATGTTTCATTACAACCCAACTCTGGAGCTCAAGGCGAGTATGCTGGCCTACTCGCCATCCAGGGGTTTCATCAGTCCCGTGGCGAAAACCATCGGCACATATGCTTAGTGCCGGCCTCCGCCCACGGAACCAATCCGGCAAGCGCTCAAATGGTTGGTTTGGACGTCGTCGTTATCGGCTGTGATATGGACGGTAACATCGACATCAAGGATCTTGAATCGAAAATTGAAACCTACGGTGAGAGCATCTCGTGTTTGATGATCACCTACCCGTCGACGCATGGCGTATTTGAAGTGGAAGTCCAGGCTGCGTGCGAGCTTGTGCATTCGAAAGGCGGTCAGATCTACCTCGACGGCGCTAATCTGAATGCCCAAGTAGGTTTGACAAGCCCGGGGATCATAGGATCGGACGTCTCCCATCTCAACTTGCATAAAACGTTTTGCATCCCCCACGGTGGTGGCGGCCCAGGTGTAGGTCCGATTGGTGTGGCCGAGCATCTCAGGCCGTTCATGCCAGGACACCCACAATTAGAAAATAAATCCGCTGTAGGTGCGGTCTCAGCAGCACCCTTTGGCTCGGCCATGATTCTCCCAATCTCCTGGATGTATATTCGCATGATGGGCCCCGATGGTCTGACAGCTGCCACCACAAACGCAATACTGTCAGCAAATTATATTGCCCGACGGCTTGCGGCGTATTACCCGACCCTTTACACGGACGCTAATGGCTTCGTTGCGCACGAATGCATTTTAGATACAAGGGAAGTGAAGGAAAGCGCTGGGATAACAGTCGATGACATAGCGAAACGCCTTATAGACTTCGGTTTTCATGCCCCCACCATGAGTTGGCCAGTAGCCGGCACATTGATGATCGAACCAACTGAGAGCGAATCTTTGAGTGAACTGGATCGATTCTGCGACGCAATGATTGCTATTAGGGGGGAAATTAATGCTATTGAGAATGGTAGTGGCTCGGCAGAAGAATCAATCCTCCGTCACGCGCCATATACGGTAGAAGCTGTTGCAGTTGATCATTGGAGCCACCAATTCTCTCGTCAGCAAGCAGCCTTCCCGGTCGAATCCTTAAAAGTAGATCGTTACTGGCCACCGGTTGGTCGCATTGATAATGTCTACGGTGACCGCAACCTTGTATGTAGTTGTCCACCTGTAGCAGACTACGCGGAGACCCCAACGGAAGCAGCATGAGCAAATCTAAAATACAACCCAGAAGCGGCGACAAGGTGATCAACACCGTTGGTATAATATCAATTAAAAATGGTCAAAAGCGCCGAAATGAAGATACAGCCCCGCGAGGTGATAAGCCGAAGTGGTTGCGCTTTGTAAGTCCAGGTGGTCAAGTCTATCAAGACTTAAAAAAGATAGTTCGAGCGCATCGTTTATCCACAGTGTGTGAAGAAGCAATGTGTCCAAATATTGGTGAATGCTGGAGTGCTGGAACCGCAACTATTATGTTAATGGGATCGGTGTGTACTAGGGCTTGTCAATTCTGTGCAGTTGATACCGGAAATCCAAAAGGCTGGCTAGATCTTGAGGAGCCTCAAAATACAGCAGAGTCAGTCGCCCTTATGGGACTCAAATACGTTGTTTTGACAAGTGTGAACCGTGATGATTTAGATGATGGCGGTGCTGCTCACTTTGCAGCAACTGTCCGTGCCATTAAACGGAGAAATCCAGGAATTGCGGTAGAGGCACTAACGCCAGATTTTCAGGGTGTTACGACTGACATCGAAACTCTTGTCGACTCCGGTCTGGAGGTGTTTGCGCAAAATGTTGAAACAGTGAAGCGTTTGACGCACCCAGTTCGAGATCCACGCGCAAGTTATGAGCAAACATTGGGCGTTCTATCTTTCGGGAAAGCGCACCGGCCTAGTCTGTTGACGAAAACAAGTCTGATGTTAGGCCTTGGAGAAACAGACGACGAAATCAAGCAAGCAATGGATGACATGCGTGAGCATAACGTCGACATTGTTACATTTGGTCAGTATCTGCGGCCGACGGTAAACCACCTACCCATCGCACGGTACGTCAATCCAGAAGAATTTGATGCTTACAGACAGTGGGGTCTAGAGCGCGGATTCCTAGAAGTTGTCTCTGGGGCCATGGTTCGATCCAGTTATCGTGCAGAACAGGCGCTACTGAAAAATAATGCTGGTATTTCTAATAGGGATATAATTGAGAATGTCATTTCCACTAAGCAAATATGACTGCGATTGGCTTTCCCCCTGTTCTTTGCGATTTTCGGGTTAATGGGGTATCAAAACCCAATCAATGAGCTCCTATTCAGATACTGCTATGATCCAGCTGGAAGCTTGCCCCTGCATTTGCTTTAGAGGTAATGATATAGTATTGCCTTCGTACCGTTTAGTTTCTTTGCTATCTGAGACACGTCAACATGCAAAAACTGCTTCACGCCTTCAAAGCAAATTCATTGTTGCATTTAGTTACAATTTTTGCCGTCTTCGGAGTAACTGGCTCTGCTGCTGTTTTACTCACAGAACCCGTTCTTCACTATTTTAGTATAAGTTCCGTCACTCTATCACCCTGGTTATATTGGCCACTGCGCGTCCTAATCATCTTCCCAATTTATCAGTGCTTATTAATCGTTATCGGAACTCTATTCGGACAGTTTCAATACTTTTGGGCTTTTGAGAAAAAATTCTTAAATCGGTTGGGAATTCGGTTACCTTAAATCAATTGGATATTTAGCGGCTCCAACCTGTCTATACTCGCTTTCAATAAATCACCTCGTGAGGCAGCACTAACGCCAGTAGGCGTTATAGTGAAGACTAAATCACCACACTTTAATTCTTGGAGGATTGATAAAAATATAATCAACTCAGCGGTTTTGCCGGCCATTTAATTAACGTTATCAGTTTGACGCCGCACATCATTTATATCGAGAGTAATAGTCCCCGATTTCATCAATCCAGTGTCTAGTTTTGGGGAAACAACACCCTTCGCGACGGCATCATAAAAATTCGTACTAATGTCCCAGGGCCGGCCTTTTCCCTGCACTTCAGTCGGCCTATCACGTCGCATAAAATCCAAGCCAACTGCGTACCCGAAGATTGCAGCCTCTGCTTCATTAAGGGCTAAATTTCTTCCAGCAACCTCGATCATAGTAACTAACTCTGCCTCATGATGGAGCTCGTTAGTGTTAGTCGGATAGCGAACTCCCGGAGCCAAAGCCAGAGCATCAAAGCTTTTTTGAAAATGAAATGGTCGTTCTCAGTCAACCTCTCCACCCAGTTCCTCCGTATGCTCCTTATAATATTTAGCAATCCAGAAAATAAGATTTACTGGCAGCCTACCGCCATCGGTTATTAAAAATTCTGGATGTATTGGTTAATTCCAATTCATGGGAATCAATAAACCTCGTATACTTCAAATAATGAGTAAGTACCAAACCATCAAAACCTTCGACAATTACCCATGTAGTCATCGGCAATGGCAGCATCAAGGCCATTGCCGGTTCATCCACGGCTACTCCAGAAGCTTTAAACTGACTTTTGGGTGCCAAGTACTAACAGAGTCTGGATTTGGTGTTGATTTTGGCGAATTCTCTGAGATCAGTTTATGGCTAAAGCATTGGTTCGATCACACAATGTTAATCAATGAAGATGATCCCGAACTGCCTCTCTTCCGCCAACTTCATGATAAAGAGTTACTGGATCTAAGAGTATTGCCTAACGTCAGCATGGAAAGTACGGCGGAATTTGTATTTACCTACGTGGATTCTTGGATTAGCAAACAGTCTGGTGGCAGATCGTTTCTGATCGAGGTTGAATGCAGGGAAAATAATAAGAATGCGGCTATCTATCGTCCTGCTGATCCGAAAGATTGACTAGAGCTTGTTATTGATTACGCAAATTTTACGCCAGTATAGTCGGTAGTAATATCCCTTGAACTAATCTCAAGATTAGGCTGCGTTGGCAGGAATAAATTCAGTCTGAACAAACTGCTGGTAGACAACGCTAGGAAAGACCAAGTAAGCATTATTGAGGTCTTCAATCGCTTTGACAGGATAGTTCAATTGATCTTTTGTGCTCAGTTCAGAAAATTCTGCCTGAGTTCGTGAAAACGGCGGACTCCACGTTCAAAGCTGCGCGTCAAAGCAATCGGTACGTCTCTTCTCTCACACAAATCACGGTATAATCGGCCGGCCAGCATTGGAATTACATTTTCATAGAAAACATGCTTTCGTCTTTGGTCAACCAATAGCATTTGTCCAAACCGACCCGAATCTAAATAAATTAAAGTCATCGGCCAATCAGCGAGCCACTCTCGATCAGTCATCCATCCTGTTAAAAATTCATCGAGTCCGACAATCCCAGGAGAACGCTCTCCTCGGCGCATGGTAAACTGCCCCCTCAGTACCAGATAGATATCTGGAAAATCATCTTCGGCAATCAGAGTTTCTCCGGGGCTCAAATGCTTAACCACCGAATGATCAATCCAATGTCGATATTCTTGTTCAGTCAAAGCCCCAAGAAATAGCTGTTGTTCAATCACGGGCAATCTCCCAATGAATTGAGGCATGACCTTTAAAAAGACCATTGCTATCCACGACAAATCGAGTGCCCGAACGCTCAACCAAACTTTGTATCACATGCTCACGCGCCTTATAGCTAAGTCCAACTAACCAGTTATCAAGCCACATAATTTGTCCCTGTCTGGACAAGGCTCTTGCGAGCTTTAGCCGGTTTAAGCCATGCGGGCCAGCCATACTTTGTAGCGCGCCCAGGGGGGCGTCTAATCGTTTATTCAACACTTCTATCCAGCGACTGGCGGACAGTGCATGTAAATGCATTTCAAGTCTAGATGGCTCCATGCCAGGATCAATGAACAACCATTCACCAACTGTAGAGACCTCATGTTCGCGGGGATGATCGAGCATGACTATCGAATGCAGCAATAATTGTGGATCAATTCTCGCAATATCCATCCCTCCAATACTCACCACACCACGTTCTGGTGAGACTTGTCGGGTCAGTAGATGTTTTAAAGTCGATAAGCCTGTTCCCCCCACCGCTGTAATACGAACTAAACTGTCATCCGTACAGTGGAAGTTCAATTGATCGAAAAGAGGTCGGTCACCGGCGTGTCGACGATATACAATCCCTTGATAGTGGACATCGCCACTCAAATATAAGGGCTGGGTTGGGGAACGTCCAGTTTCTGGAGTCCTTGTCTCTATAGTGATTGGCATCGCAGCTCGCAAACGCTCAAGTAATATGACAGCCGCAAGTGCCAATCCCGTCAATACAATTGGGCGATCATTGTCAGTTGAAGCAATTGCTGGAATCACTAGACTTGCCGCGATCACTGAACGGCTAAAACGACTATACTCCGCTACTAATTCAATGCGCGCTATCACCCACTGTCTAGCTTGATCCCATACTTCCACAACTCGAGCTCTAACTGATGGGACGCCATCATGAGCTAATCTTAGCGATAGCCAACGCATCGGTTTATCTATCGCTGGTAGACCAGGTAAAAGATGCCTGACATAAACCCAATAAGCTCCCGCAATAAGACTTCCAGAAAAAAACAAAGAAATTGCCAAAACGGGGGCTTCAAACAATAAAATTAGCGTCGTCATCAAAAGCGCCGATGAAATTCCAACCAACCGAACGTTTTTATATAAAGACGCAAAATAATGGATAATCCAAGTAAAGCAGCTAATGAAGCCAAGGCAACCCGCGGCCACTAGACCATAATGAAAACTTAGAGAAAAGCCTGCTGCCTCCATGGCGATCAAAGCACCAAGCCAGTTAACAACTGATAAGATCGATAACATAGCCACCATCGATAAAATCCAGATTAAGTGCTGATCTTCTCGTGGCAAATCACGTTCAACAGTCTCTCGCCGAATCTTATCAATGATTAAAGGCGTTGCTACATCTGGTGACATAGGCTTTTTGCTAAGAATAGCTCGGTCGATTGACTCACCAACCCACGATCTAAAACTTGGCTGCGCCAACTTTACATTCCAGTCAACCAGATGGTCGTCTATACCTGCCACTGACATCATTTCACGAATTGGCTGAATTAGTTGACTGCGTCCAAGATCACCTAATCTTGGCACTAACCCCAAAGGCAAACGACTCTCAAACGAAATTGGACTATCTGCAACTAACTGCACCCTTAAATACTCAGATTCGGGGACAGCAAACCAACCTGATTCAGGTACAGACATTTCACCCACCAGTTCGTTTGAAACCATAACCAACAAACGCGCTTTTCCATCTTTGACTTGCCATAAACGATCGCGAGCAAGGCCTACTGAAACCTGCCCTTCTTTCAAGTAGAACGTTTTTGGATTAGTCGAGGTCAATAATGTCACCCTCCCACAAGTCTGACACACTGGAATACACAAACACTCGACAATTCGCAGAAACTAAACGATTAAGGAGATCTAGTTGTCGACTAGCGGACAAAGGAGCCAAAGAATCTACCAAGATCAAGGTATCAGCTCCCTGAGCTAAAGCCCTGGCTATCTGCAGAGCTGAAGCTTCAGATGACGATAACCCCTGATTATGCAGTCCTATTTGATAGTTGAGCGATCCACCAAATCGCTCGCGCCAATGATCAAACCCAATAAGATCCATCAGATTACCAAAATGGTATTCGCCCTCTTCACTAGCGTCCCAAGCAAAATTACTTCGCAAGGTTCCCGGCAAGAATTCTCCTTCAGGACCTAGAACCGTGATTGGCTGACCATTTCGAACCAATTCTTCACTGGCCGCCAATAATATTTCTGGCATTTCAGTCCTCACCACATGAATTCCTACCCCTCTGACGTCTAGCAAGTATTGAAGCTGGCCCATCATAAACCGAGGGATCCTCTCAGACCGAATTCTTGGATTTAAAGTTAAGGCTTTTGCTTGTTTAAAGTGCCGAGTTGGCATCAGATCAAGACATAAAAATCCGATACCAACAGCCATGATTAAGGGTGGCAGTTCCAAGACCATATTCAACAAAGCTATCCCAACGATTGTTGCGACTGCCAGTATTCGACCTCCCACGTTACGAGATAATCGTGGAATCCAATCGGGTGCCATAACATCCAGAGCTGCTTCTAGGTCATCCCATTGTGCGCGGTGAATGAGAGTGATTGACGTATAGGTTGTCGATGCCAGTATAAGCGCTGCCAGAATCCAAAGCGGAGCCATAGATGAAGTGTCTACCTGGGCAAGAATGCTGACGAGCATTACCAATAGCAAGCGCGCCATGACAATAAGAGTTAAGGCAAACCACTGAGTGGTAGCGTCATAATCAGGCTTTGGTGCTTCAAGAATGTACCCGCCAATCGCAAACATTTTACGCCACCTAGCCACGCATAGGTTTGAGTCTCCGTCCACACTAGCTACCCATCCAAAAATCTGGAAGCGAACTGTCTGTAAAAGCCCAATTTGATCAACGAATACAGAACCAGCGACAGGTGGCTTGACACGACGTTCTTTGAGCTGATAACCCAAATCTCTTGCCTCGTCGACAACGGCCTCAAATGATGCGCCAGTTGCCACAAGACCATCGAGGATTATTGTCATGGATCTAAACTACGCCCTAGTAATTCCAGTAGCCGAACTCGCCCGCTAATTACTGTTACATCACAATGTTCTCCCGGAACCGGAATACTAGTCCCTGCCTCTGTCACAACCTGCTGTAATCTAACCCTTTGCTTAAACAGACGTTCGGCGAGTAATCGACTACCAACCCAGTCACGGATGTCCTGGACTGACAATACATCTCCAGCTTGAGTGTAAATCTGCCCCTCCAAAATGATGTCCTCACAATTTACTTTTACGGGTTCGCCCAACGCCCGTGATTTAAGTGCCGAGGGAATGAATAAGGCTATTTCAGCACGCGCCGCACTACCGAGGCCTCTGTGCGACGTTACAACGCCAAGTGTATTTGCTGTATCTGCAATGCGAACTGCCCACAAGCTAATAACCCAGATGACAACTAAAAGTGTTACAAAAGGCCATAACCACCACATACGACGCGGCAAGCCTAATCCATCGGTTTCTGACGGCAGTATTTCTCCAGCCATGAACAATCCTTAAAAGGTAGTTTTTAGTTGGCTGACAACATACCGAAATTTCAATCTAGCCGCCTCGACATCAGCTAAACCGAGGGCGTCGGGTTGCGCTAATCTTGACTCTGCAGACATTGCAACCGCAATGGCTACACTCCAGAGAGTCTTATGTTGTCGCGTCAGCGGCAATTCCAAACCCCAAACCGGTGTCGTCACTTTCCACTGGGCATATTGGTCAACTTCCAGATACCACTCGGATAGTCCTAGTAATGCACCGCTGCCACGCAAATGGCCACGACACTCTAGTTGTCCATCCAATATCAATATAGGCCTAGGAAAAAATACATCAACTTCAGGATCGAAATATATGCCCTCAGCATGATCAACGATCCATTTAAGATCTTGGTTTTCTAAGTGTGCGATCCATGGATTCATTGAGCTTTCTCGAGCACAGTATATCTATTGTAAGATCTGGGTATCCACAATACGAAACTCACAATCAAAACGAGAAATTTTTTCATCTGCTTATTCCTGAGGACGCATTGCCGGAAACAAAATTACATCACGGATCGAATGCTGTTCGGCCAAGAACATCACCAACCTATCAATCCCAATTCCTTCACCCGCCGTCGGTGGCAATCCGTACTCTAATGCACGAACATAATCGTTATCAAAGAACATAGCTTCTTTGTCGCCATCTGCTTTTTGTTCTGCCTGCGCCCGGAAGCGCTCGGCTTGATCTTCCGCATCATTAAGCTCACTGAATCCATTTGCCAATTCTCGGCCTCCAATGAAAAATTCGAAACGATCGGTCACAAAAGGATTTTTATCATTCCGACGCGCCAGCGGACTTACCTCAGCAGGATATTCAGTAATAAATGTTGGGTGCATTAACTGCTCTTCAGCCTCAGCCTCAAAAATTTCGATTTGGATTTTACCAAGTCCCCAGGAGGATTCTATTTTGAGGCCGAGATTTTGCGCGAGCGAAGTAGCTTTTTCTAGGTCATTTAAATTATCTGCTGTCGCATGATTACAATGCTTCAATATAGCCTCTTGCAAAGTCATCTGATGAAACGGATAATCTAGATTAACTACTGAACCATCTTCGAGCGCAAACGTCGTTTTACAACAAACTTTAGTTGCCACTTCTCGTATCAGCAATTCTGTGGTCCTAATCAGTTCTTGGTAGTCCACATATGCCCAATAAAATTCAAGCATCGTAAATTCTGGGTTGTGGCGGGTTGATAAGCCTTCGTTCCTAAAGTTCCGATTGATTTCAAAAACACGCTCAAAACCCCCGACAACCAGACGCTTAAGGTATAACTCAGGTGCAATTCGAAGATACATATCAATATCGAGTGCATTATGATGAGTTACGAACGGGCGCGCAGTCGCTCCTCCAGGAATCACTTGTAACATTGGTGTTTCTACTTCCAAGAAGTCTCGAGATTCAAAGAATTGACGAATCGACGCAATGACTTTAGAGCGAAGAGTAAACACTTTGCGCGTCTCATCATTGGTCATTAGATCTAGGTAACGTTGGCGATATCGAAGCTCGGTATCAGTCAAGCCTTTATGCTTGTCAGGCAGTGGACGAAGCGATTTAGTTAACAATTTGAGTTCCGTTAAATGAACGGATAATTCTCCAGTATTGGTTTTGAACAGCACCCCATGACCACCAACAATATCCCCTAAATCCCACGTTTTAAAATCATCGTAGATGCCTTCGGGAAGGTCTTCTTTTCTAGCGTACAACTGAATGCGTCCACTAACATCTTGAATAGTCAAAAAGCTGGCTTTTCCCATAATTCGACGCAGCATGATTCGACCACATACCGCGACTTCAACAACTAATTCAGCTAATGCATTTTTTTCTGTTTCCCCATGCACCTTCATCAATTCAGATGCCACATGTGTTCTGCGAAAATCATTTGGAAATGCAGGTCCATTTTTAGCTCGAATGAGCGATAGTTTTCTCTGC
Organism: uncultured Pseudomonadales bacterium; assembly: GCA_964520465.1. GTDB lineage: Bacteria > Pseudomonadota > Gammaproteobacteria > Pseudomonadales > Litorivicinaceae > HIMB30. The sequence goes on from CAZFNA010000001.1 coordinate 103,729, forward strand.
CGCTCTGCGATTAGCTGGTTCTCATCCCCCTCCACTTCGGGAGTCTTTGGTTCGGTCATTACAGTCCCTGTTTTAAACTTTCTTCTATAAACGGATCCAGCGCACCATCAAGTACAGCCTGCGTATTTGACGACTCCACACTGGTTCTCAAATCTTTAATTCGGCTTGAATCTAAAACATATGATCGGATTTGACTACCCCACCCGATATCTGCCTTAGAGTCTTCGAGCGTCTGTGCTTCAGCACGACGTGCGTCCATCTCACGCTCATATAATTTGGCACGCAGCTGCTTCATAGCGAAATCTTTATTTTGATGTTGTGAACGTTGGCTTTGACATTGCACCACAACATTCGTGGGCTCATGAGTAATCCGCACTGCAGAATCGGTTCGATTCACATGCTGACCACCGGCCCCTGATGCTCGATATGTATCTATCCTCAAATCAGACGGATTAATTTCAATTTCTACGCTGTCGTCAATTTCTGGTGAAACAAAGACTGAAGAAAATGAAGTGTGGCGTCTTGAGCCGGAGTCGAACGGACTCTTTCTTACGAGCCGGTGAACTCCAGTCTCTGTACGCAGCCAACCATAAGCATATTCTCCTCGCACATGGATGGTTGCGCTTTTTATCCCCGCCACTTCTCCCTCAGAGACCTCGAGCACCTCTAATTTAAAACCTTTCCTTTCAGCCCAGCGTAGGTACATACGAAGTAACATATTCGCCCAATCCTGAGCCTCTGTCCCACCAGATCCTGCTTGGATATCTACATAACAATTATTGCCGTCAACTTCACCCGAAAACATACGCCGAAATTCCAGACCAGACAAAAGAATTCCAAGCCGCCCAAGCTCTTCATCGATCTCAACCAAGCCATCCTCATCTCGTTCTTCGAGAAGCATCTTAGTCAATTCTTTCTGATCGGAGAGACTTTGATCGAGCTGATCAATGGTATTAACAACCGCTTCTAAGCTCGCTCTTTCACGGCCTAAATCTTGTGCTTTAGAAGGATCGTTCCAAATATTTGGGTCTTCAAGTTCTAAATTTACTTCATCAAGCTGCTCGCGTTTAGCATCGTAGTCAAAGATACCCCCTCAGCACGTCGGTGCGCGCTTCCAAGTCAGCCATCGTTGCATTACGAGCATTAATTTCCATGAACTATCTCAATCAATAAAAAATTTAGATTCTACAGAATCTCTGGCCTCTCGTCAGGCAGTTTGAGAAAGTGGCTTAGTCATGTCGTCTGTTGGATCATCAAACGGCAATCCTGGTTTGAATCGTTTCATTAATATTGCCATCAGTGGTGGCACAAAAAAGAGTGCAAGCACTGTCGATAGCAGCAGACCACCAAACACAACAATTCCAATGCCACGGTACAATTCAGACCCAGCCCCTGGAAGCATAATCAGCGGCAATAAACCAAATAAACTCGTTAAAGTCGACATAAAAATCGGCCTAATCCGGTTGCTCGTGGCTTCAAGAATCGCATCCGCAGACTCCATGTGATCGAACTGAATATGCCAAAGCGTTTGCTCAACCATAAGAATTGCATTATTCACTACAACGCCTGTCAGAATAATAAAACCGAGCATGGTAAGCATATCCAATGGCTGATCCATAAATTGGTTCAGCAGTGAAAGCCCTAGAACACCTCCCGTCGCTGCAATCGGAACAGTGACCAAAATAACTAAAGGCAACGCGAAATTCTTGAGTAGTACAACCAATAACAAATAAATTACAGCAACAGCCAATATGGCATTGGTCTGCATAGCACTCCAAGCTTTCGACAACGCGTCACCAGCACCCGACAACTCCAGCCGAACGCCACTTTTTGAATTAATATTGAACGGATCAACAATCTGCTCTTTCAACTGATTAATTGCTGTTTCCAATGGAATAGATTCGTTTAAACGAAGTTCGATAGTCACGGCACGCCGGCCCACTTTTCGTAATAACTGATTCGGCGCTGACTCAATCGAGATATCGGCCACTTGTCCAATCTTAACCAGCGATCCATCCCTAGCGATCATCGGGATATCTGCAATATCCTCAATTCTCGCCGTCTCGCGGCTTTGTGTGGTTAAAACCAGCTCTACCAACTCACCACCCAATGGTATTTCTCGAACTAAAATACCATCATTATATACGTCTAATGTTTGAGCAAAATCACGCGCAGAGACACCCGCCCGTGCAAGGGCTTCAGGATCTGGTCGCACAACAATTTCTGGACTGACAGCATTTTCTGATGGTCTCACCCGAACTTGGTGCCCATCTTTTCTAGGGAATAAGTTACTTATCTTACGTCTAATACTACGAAAGTCTGGCTCTATAGTATCGTAGTCAGGTCCTAGGACATCAATAAGAATCCCCCGAGATCCGCCAACTGAACGGCCGAATAAGGATGCCTGAGTAACAAATGCACGCGCGCCAGGAGCCTTTGCTACGGGCTCGGCCAAAACAGGAATCAACTCTCTTATCCGACTAGCATCTTCGGTCGCAGCTCCAGCAAACGCTCCACTATTGAAGGCGACAAAAAAGAAACGATCAATATGTGGGAGTTTCTCAGGATTAGGATTTTCCCAAAGAGGTCGCGCAACATCTTCCATAGACTGCGCAAAATCAAGCGTGGCCTCACGAGTGTAGCCAGGAGGGACTGAGATACGTCCAAACACAAAGTTTCTGTTTCCGTCTGGCAAATAATCGAGAGGAGGCATCATGGCGATCAGTGTAGCTATTGATCCAGCTATTAAAGCGAAAACTACTAAAAGTCCTAGCGAACGCGATTTTACAACAAGTCGCCCATAAGCCAGAACAAGGCGCTTAAATCCGCCAGCAATAGAGTCGAGTAACGGAATAGAAAAAGTCTGCTCTGTAGTTTTTACATTTTTAATCAACCGAGAAGCAAGGGCAGGAATGACTGTGATTGAAACTAGTGCCGAAACCATAACAGATGCGCTGATTGCAACCGCTATATCACGAAAAAGTTGGCCAATTGGCAGGTCTAAAATTAAGATCGGAATAAAGACTACTACCGTTGTAAGAGCGGACCCGAGTATGGGAGCCCTTACCTGACGGGCACCCCAATAAGCTGCTTGCATCGAAGAGGCCCCGGATTGCCTAAGGCGATATATATTTTCCAAACTAACAATGGATGCATCAACTACCATGCCTACAGCAAAGGCGAGCCCTGCAAGAGAAATCACATTAATAGAGAGACCCAAAACTGCGATTGCTACAAAAGTACTAATTATCGAAACCGGAATCGCTATCATCACAATTGCCGTGGGAATGAGAGCTCGAAGAAACGCAAGCAATACTGTGACTGCGAGAGCACCCCCGATCAGTATATTATTTTGCACTAAATCAAGTGCAGACCCAATATAATGTGTTTCGTCGTAGACAACCTGCAAATCAAGCTCTCGCTCATTCAACACGCCTCGATTCAAAGCCTCCACGCCCTTATTGAGAGCGTTTAGGGTAGTCACTACGTTGGAAGCTGGTTCTCTCAAAACGCTAAACGTAATTGCCGGCTTTCCATTCAGTCGTCGAAAGCTAGAGGGTGTTTTATATCCGAGCTCCACATCCGCCACGTCTGATAGTTTCACGCTTGATGTCCTGCCATTCCTCATATCTGTTCTAATTACAAGATCTCTAGCAGTTTCTGGCGTGTAGCTGATGGCTTCAGTTCTCAAAACAAAGCTACGTTTGCCTTCGGTTATTTCACCAGCGGTGACCTCAGCGGATGAGGATCTAATCGCGTCAATAATCTCTTGAATTGACATGCCAAAGTCACCCAATTTCTCCATATCTAAGGAGATGCGAATTTCACGTTTCGCACCACCCCGAGAACTGATTTCCGCAACTCCAGGAATTCTACTTAATGGCTCAATAACAACTGATTCGACGAACTCACCCAGTGTATCGATATCAACTATATTCCCATCCTTTGCGACCATGGCAAGCCGAGCTATCGGCGAATCTTCTGAGTTTGATGTCCTGATCTCGGGTTGCTTCGCGTCACTCGGAAGACCAGAGACCCTCGCGAGTTGGCCCAATAGTTTGACAAGGGCCTCGTCCATATCTTGTCCGACAGCATAGGTAAGAGAAACTCGGCCCGATCCGCGACGACTATTACTCGTAATAGTCTGAACGCCGGAAAGACCTGTGAGCTCTCTTTCCAAGCGCAGAACGACTTCCCGTTCTACGTCTTTAGGTGATGCTCCCGGCCAACTAACGCGAACCTGCAAAATCGGCTTTTCGATATCTGGAGTCATTTGAATGGGAATCGTTTGGAGCGACGCCACACCAAAAATAATCATCGAGAAAACAATAGCAAGAATCGCGATCGGATGTGATATCGCCCCCCGAATCAAACCATTCAAGGCCTATCTCCGATAACGCTCACTTTTTGGCCTTTACGCAAGCCCTCTTGCCCTTGGGTTACTACCACTTCGTCTGGCTTAACGCCTTTTAACACGGCAATACGTTTCCCAACCCCTGCGCCTAGTTCGACCCGGCGGATCTCTACCTTGCCATCGACCACAACGGCTACACGATGACCTTTCTTCCCAGGTATAACCGCATCTTTTGCAATAGTGATTTGATCGAGCATCTTGCCAATCGGTAATTTCAACTCAATAGGCTCACCCAGAACCAATCTATTTGTCAGCTTGCTGATGAATTGCAACCGTATGATGCGCGATCCCGTTCTTTGATTTTGCTCAGCTAATAATGCGCGGACTTTGAGATCGTAGGCGTTTTTTCGTAATTGACCGGACACTACCAGACCGACCTTTACAGTCTCATAGACCTCGGGTCGAACTTCAACTTCAACCTCTACTCCTAAATCAGGAAGTACACGAAACAATTGATCTCCAGCTCGAACGAACTGACCATCTGTAACACTGACTTCGATAATTCGCCCGGCCGTCTCTGCCTGGATGAGAGTGTGGCTTAAGCGACGCTCTACATCTATAAGTCTAATCTTGAGATCTTCTAATTCATAAGTCGTTTTCACAATGTCACTTTGGGTCTGAATAACGTTCAATTCAGCTTGTTCTGTCACATCACGAGTAAGCAGATCTTTAATCGTCAGACTTTCAGCTCGCGCAAGTTGTTGTGCTCGCAACCTCATTTTTTTCTGTAGCAGAGATAAATGTGCGGTGAGATATTCTCTTTGAGCTTTCAAGCCTCTCAGTTGATTACGTATTTCAGTCCCATCGAGGCGAATAATCTCGTCACCTGCTTGAATTACATCACCAACTCGCACCCTAATACTTTTTACCGACTCAGCAATCCGAGCGGATAAAGTATGTATCTCACCAGCAACGACCCTCCCCATAGCTATCGTGCCTGCTTGGACAGGCGATTTCACTGCTCTATCAACAAATACTGGAGCTCCAACCGCCAGGACAAAGTGTGAGTGGAAGATAAAAAAAGTAATTAGTACATTACGCATAAATTTCACTTTCTGTAGTAATCTCTAGCTACGCTTTATGCGCTCAATTAGGCGCAAATAAAAGGAATTTTAAGAAAATATTTTGGAGGCTTCGTGCAATATCTTCATACAATGGTTCGCGTGTCTGACTTAGATGCATCGCTTAATTTTTATTGTAGTGGCCTCGGACTTCAAGAAATAAGGCGCTCTGAGTATCAAAATGGTCGCTTTACTCTTGTTTTTTTAGCAGCGCCTGAGGACTTGGGACGCGCAAAGGAAGACCGGGCGCCACTTATCGAATTAACCTACAACTGGGATCAAGAGGATTACGCCGGAGGGAGAAATTTTGGACATCTCGCATACAGAGTAGAGAATATCTATGATCTTTGTAAACATCTTCAGGCAGTGGGCATAACTATCAATAGACCGCCACGTGATGGCCGCATGGCTTTCATAAGGAGTCCCGATGGAATATCAATAGAGCTCCTGCAGGAGGGCGAACCTCTGCCGCCTAGAACTCATTGGCAAAGTATGCCCAATATTGGTAGTTGGTAGACTCATAAAAGGATATCCTGACACCACGTTTATAAAAGGAACTTTCTACACATGAAAAATACTATCATTTTGGGAGCGCTAGTCGCTGCAGTTGTAATCGGTTTCGTTTTTACTCAAAAGGAAGATGCTAGTCCAGTATCCAAGGGCATTCCTGATCCATTACGCATCGGAACAGAAGGGGCATACCCTCCATTTAACGGCGTTGATGCTAACGGCAATTTAGTCGGCTTTGATGTCGACATCGCGATGGCTCTTTGCGAGGAAATGAAAGCGAATTGCGAACTTGTTGCCCAAGACTGGGACGGGATTATTCCAGCATTGGTGGCCAATAAATATGATGTGATTGTCGCATCCATGTCGATAACAGATGAAAGGAAGCAAACAATAGACTTTACAAACAAGTACTACTCGAACTACCTCGCAGTCATTGGTGCTAAGGGAAAGACATCTGGCCCAGATGATCTAGCTAAAAAAATAGTAGGTGCACAACGGTCAACAATTGCTTCTCAGTGGGCCGAAGATAATTTGGCAAGTCAATCAGATGTCAAACTCTATGACACTCAGACCGCAGCTTACGCGGATCTCACATCGGGTCGCTTAGACGCTATGGTTTCGGACATCTATCCAGCAATGGATTGGTTGAAAGATAATGCTAGCTATGAGCTAGCAGGCGAAAAAATCGACATTAACGATCAAATTGGGATTGGTATCCGTCAAGGTGAAGAAGATTTAAAAACCGCTTTGAACAGCGCCATCGAGACCATTCGGAATAACGGCAAATACGCAGAGATAAATGCAAAGTACTTTGCGACTGACATCTACTAAAGTGAACTAGCGGGAGCACTGCTCCCGCTTTTAAATGGAAATAGTATCAAAGCTGTCATTCGGTCCGAACGGCTGGGGGGATGAGTTACTTCTTGGTGCCGTGATGACACTATTGCTTGCTGTTGCATCTGTTATTATCGGTCTTATCATTGGTGGACATCTCGCATTCTTAAAGATTCAACCAATTAGAGTATTTCGCGCCTTAGCTCATGGCATCACATTATTTTTTCGTGGCACGCCTGAATTTCTTATAATCCTAGTCGTTTTTTTCGGCTTTGATATTTTTATCAATACTATGCTAGCTACGTTCAACCTGGATCTTAAGGTCTCAACACCAAAAATATGGGCAGGTGCCTTAGGTCTAGGACTCATTTTTGGCGTCTACGCGTCGGAGGTTTTCAAAGGGGCTTACTACGCGGTACCGGATGGGCTCATCGAAGCCTCCAGAGCGCTTGGGCTCAAGCAGTCACACACTTTACTTAAAGTCCACATTCCACTGATGTGGCGCCACGCGCTCCCAGGTCTTATGAATCTTTGGTTAGTATTGCTTAAAGATACATCCTTAGTCGCAGTAATTGCCTTTGACGAGCTACTAAGGACAGCAAAGGTTGCCGGTGAAACAGAGCGAGAACCGTTCGTTTTCTTTTTTGCTGCAGCAGCTCTTTATCTTGCCATGACTTGGGTCAGTGAAAAAGGTCGCCGTCACATTGAATCTCGGGTTTCATTGGTAGGCATAAATTGATTCTCGAGGCAACACTAGAATCCGTTTATGCATGGTTTAAAAACTGGCATTTCGGCGCGGGAAAGTTCATATGCAATCCATTTGAACCCATGCTACCAATCTCTATTGCGCCGCACTGCTCCCGCTTTGTCGATGGTTTTTTCACGACCTTTGAGCTTGTCACTTTGGCGTTAATTTTTGCTTTCTTGTTGGCTCGTATCCTTGCGCAGATGCTAACGCTCGGTCCGAGTTGGATACGCCGTCCGATCTCAATCTATGTCTATAGCTTCCAAGGCACGCCGATCCTGATTCAGTTATGGCTGACGTATTACGGGCTAGCTCAATTTGAGGCGGTCAGAAATTCAATGGCTTGGATCGTTCTTAATAGCGGCTGGTGGGTGGGCTTGTTTGTTTTAATCTTAAATTCAGCCGCATACCAAACCAACATAATAATAGGCGCAATAAAGAATTTACCCTCTGGTCAATTGGAGGGCGGTCAATCTGTCGGATTAAGTAAGAAACATATATTTCGTCTTATACTGGGTCCCCAGGCTCTCAGGGCTTCTTGGCCTGCGCTTGCTAATGAAGGCATATTATTACTCAAGGCCAGCGCATTAGTGAGTACTATTACTGTACTCGACTTAATGGGACATGCCCGCACAGTATTCTCTAGAAGTTATGATCTTTGGGTCTACGGAAGTGCAGCATTTTTATACATCGTATTGACAGCAGTTATGACCCTTATCGCTTTTTTGATTCGACGCTACTGTTTTACCAGCATCCCCTCTGACCCCTGGTTCAAAGAGTTCATCCGATAACTAAGTTAGTTACGATAAGCCGCCTTAGCTTCGTCCTCATCAACTTCAAGTACCCCCCCTTGCGCTGCATCACGCTCATGCTGAACAATATCGCGCGCATCCCAAGGGTAATCAACCCAAACGTCTTCAATATTCTTGCCCACAAATACATGATTCACACAATCAGGAAACTCAGCCTTTTTTGTTTTTAGCTTATTGTGCATAACAAAAACACCAATTTCCGCAGGTCTTTCAGTTAACAGTTCTTCAATCGCAAATGCTAAAGTAGTTCGCTCATCATCTACCTCATCTACTAGCAATACCCGCTTTCCGTAAATCATATTGTTTACGCCCTCGACCCACTGCAATTTATAGGGAATATCCGATGGCGGCTCATCCGGGTGATAACGTACTAATGAAATCGCAATTAATGGCTTATCCACATAGGTACGGAGGATTCGTGCTGGTATAAATCCCCCTCCACCAATCGCCAAAATAACATCAAACTGAAAATCGCTTGCAATGATTTTTGCTACACCTTTAGCGATCGTCTGATGAAGATCAGAGTAGGAGAAACGAAGTCGAGTACTCATGGTTACATTTCCAAAAAAAACATGATTTATATTTAAGGTATTGTCGGTCTGGTCTACACGAAAAAAACCCTGCATTACTTAAATCTTTGAGAAATCTCGTCGCAGCAATTCGCCAATTAGGTCAAGACAACTTGATATGCGATGTAGTTTAGCTGAATCGGCTTGAATTTATTTACTAACCATAGGGTATCAGCTAATTTAACTGTCAAGGACTCCTTCTTAACCTCCCCATTTGATATACGAACTGATCGAATATCTTTTCAATAAAAGAATTACTTCTACACCAAAAATTCAAAATAATTTCCCCAAAAATCAGTCTGTACCGGGAAATCAATGTCATTAAATGGATCAGGGCTATTTACCCCCCTTTCGTTGACCAAGAAGTGCGTTACACTAGAAACAAACGACTTCAACACAAATTTGGAAATCATTTCTATGTCGAAAGAGCTTCGCGAAGCAGCACTCCGCTATCACCGTGCAGAACCTGCTGGAAAATTAGAGATTACGCCTACTAAACCCTTAGCAACTCAACGAGATCTAGCCCTTGCGTACAGTCCAGGTGTCGCCTATGCCTGTACCGAAATTGCCGAAGATCCCAGTAAGGCAGCAGAGCTGACAGCACGGGGCAACATGGTCGCCGTAATTACTAACGGGACAGCTGTTTTAGGCCTGGGCGCAATTGGACCCCTCGCCGCCAAACCTGTAATGGAAGGCAAGGCTGTTCTTTTTAAAAAGTTTGCCAACATCAACTCCATTGACATTGAAGTGGACACGACAGATGTAGATCGATTCTGCGATGTTGTCTCGGCACTTGAACCTTCTTTTGGCGGAATCAACCTCGAAGACATCAAAGCACCAGAGTGTTTTGAAATAGAATCGCGGCTAAGGGAACAAATGAAAATCCCAGTTTTCCATGATGATCAACATGGGACAGCTATTGTCGTAGGCGCCGGCATGCTCAACGCGATGCGTCTTCTTGGCAAGGATATGGGCGACATTAAGCTTGTGTGCTCGGGCGCTGGTGCAGCTGCAATGGCATGCCTGAATATGCTGAAGACCCTTGGAGTGAAAGCAGAGAACATAACAGTTTGCGATAAGCACGGTGTGCTCCGCAAAAATCGAGAAGCCCCGATGGATAAATACAAAGAGCTCTATGCTCGCGAAACCGATTTATCTACACTGAGAGATGCGCTTGTCGATGCAGATGCTTTTCTCGGGCTATCAGCCCCAGGAGTTATCGACCAAGACGATATTCAAAATATGGCTGACCGCCCGGTTATCTTTGCCTTGGCTAATCCAACCCCCGAGATAATGCCTGAACTCGTTAAACAAGTACGCCCCGACGCTTTGATCGCCACAGGGAGGTCGGATTATCCGAATCAAATAAACAATGTACTGTGCTTTCCATTCTTGTTCCGTGGCGCATTAGACTGCGGTGCAACCGTTATTAATGAAGAAATGAAAGCGGCATGCGCTGAAGCTATTGCCTCTATGGTTCATACACCTCCATCCGATGAAGTCTTGAGCACATATAAGGGTGAACAACTAACATTTGGTGCTGAATATCTGATCCCGAAACCCTTCGATCCACGTCTAATCATGGAAATACCACCTGGAGTAGCAAGAGCTGCTCATACTTCTGGAGTTGCCTTACGACCAATTCAAGATATGGAAGCCTATCGGGAAGATTTAAGCCGCTTTGTGTTTCGATCAGGAATGTTGATGAAGCCAATGTTTGAAGCAGCTAAATCCATCAAGCGTCGGTTGGTATTAGCTGAGGGCGAAGGCGGGAAAATGCTGCAAGCTTGTCAGTTGATAGTATCCGAGAATCTTGCGCATGTGACATTAGTGGGCCGGCCGCACGTAATTGAAGATAAAATTAAGTCTATGGGCTTGTCGATTCAGGCGGGTAAAGATTTCGAGATAGTTGATAATCTGAATGATGACATCATTACTTCGATCGGCGAGGAATATCATGAACTAATGTCTCGGAAGGGTATTACACCGAAAGCAGCCCAAACGCGAGTGCGCGCCAATTCAACCATAGTCGCATCAATGTTGCTTCGTCGAGGTGACGCCCATGCCATGCTTTGTGGCACATATGGAACTTACGGAGAACATTTGCAATTAGCTGATGAAATCCTTGGTCGCAAAGATGGATCACCCGTTGTGGGAGCTTTGACTGTATTGATTTTACCTCAAGGGACAATTTTCTTGACGGACACTCATGTGAATGTGGATCCCACGGCTGAACAATTGTGCGGACTGGCGAAGTTAGCCGCTGATGAAATCCGCCGATTTGGTATCCAGCCAAAAGCTGCATTCTTATCACACTCAAACTTTGGATCAGTCAGTACACCCTCCGCCACAAAGGTTCGAGAAGCTACTGCCATGTTTTTGGATCGATATCCAGATATTGAAGCAGATGGCGAAATGCATGCAGATGCTGCCTTAGATGAGAAAATCCGAACGGATCTACTGCCCGGTAACAAACTGACTGGTTCAGCTAATTTACTGGTGTGTCCAAATCTTGATTCAGCAAATATCGCCAGAAATTTGCTGAAAGTGTTAGGTAATGGTGTAACTGTCGGGCCCGTATTACTTGGGTTGAACAAAGAAGCTCACGTTGCGACTGCCTCTAACTCACCAAGAGGGATTTTCAATATGGCCGCGGTGGCATTGGCTAATGTGAACCGAAACGAAGATTAATGGTTGCCTTTGGAGGATAAGCCCGAGCAAATCGTTCGGACTTCTACGCGAGTTCATCAACCAAAAAATCGATCAATACTCTGGTTTTCAGCGGCAAATGGCGGCCATGGGGGAAAACTGCATAAATTTTTCGCTCTGGGTATAAACGATATAATGGCAACACTTCCCGTAGCGAACCTTTATCAAGCTCAGTCTTAACCATAAATTTTGGAAGCATTATTAGCCCTTGTCCAGCCCGAGCAAAGGACACCATCATCTGATCATTATTGGTTGATAATCTTCCTTGCGTATTTATCTGAATAGGCTCTTCATTCCCTTTTTGTAGTTTCAGTCTTTGCACTACTCGCTCAGATGCATAGTGTACAAATGGAATTTTTGCGAGCTCGTCTGCCGACTGAGGAGTGCCATACTGAGCTAAGAAGATTGGGGCTCCGACCAATATCATAGGCACATCGGCGAGTCGTCTGGCAATCAGCGAGGAATCTTCTAAGTGACCAATGCGAATCGCGAGATCGAATCCCTCTCCAACCAAATCCACAAATCGATCTGATAATTCAACATGGAGATTAATATCTGGATGATGCGAGACGAAAGATGTTAACGGCTCTTTCAACAAGCGCTGCGCCAATGCAAGCGGCGCTGATAGTCGAAGTGAGCCCATCGGCTTTGCTTTGCGCCCTGCTAACATCTCGCCAACTTCTTCGATACCTTCAACAAGCGGAGCAGAACGTTCAAATAAAAATGAACCCTCATCGGTAAGGCTCAATTGGCGAGTAGTGCGATGAAATAATCGGACGCCAAGATCATTCTCTAATCGCTGTACTTGTTTGCTAACGGCTGAACCCGTCATTCCTAAACGCCGCGCAGCTTCTGCGAAACTTCCATGGCGAGCTACAGCAACAAAAATTGGAACTCGAGATAATCGATCCATCTAAAACTCTCCTTTTTACTTTCAAGAGGGCTACTTCCCAAATAATTTTAGACTTTAGCTCGTAATTATTAGACTCTTAAACAAGGGTCTCGCCGGGCCAAGGTCAAACTCAGAAAAGATAAGTATTGAATTAAGGCTAATGAGACATAAAAATCTACTCGTAGCCTAATTAATAATCTCCGCAAAGCGAAGCTGCGGCTTTACCTTGAACTATTCCAAGTGGATGGAAAACGTACTTTTAAGTATCGACTTAATATGGACTATTATGGATGAATTACTTCGCCGTCCCAAGCAATCACCTCACCACTTCGCTCGGGTTCTAGCGCTTTCAGGATAGACCACAAGTATCCAGCTGATTGGTCGGGCCTAAACAAACGGTCAGCTGGTACTCCCGACTGAAATGGTTTGGATAGATTGGTATCTACGGTTCCTGGGTGCAGCCCTACCACGATTGCTAAAGGATTCGTTCGTCTTAACTCTAAGCTTAGATTTTTCGTAAGCATATTTTGGGCGGTCTTACTGGCTCGATAGCTATACCAGCCACCCAAACGATTATCTCCTATCGACCCAACTCGAGCCGAAAGAGTCGCAATGACTAGAGACTCTCGATGCCTTATTAATTGATCCAAAGCGGCATACCATAAAAATGGGCCAAAGCAGTTAATCGAAAAAACAGTTTCCATATTCGCTCGGTTGAGGTCCCTCAATTTTTTTTCTGGAAAAAGTCCCTTAGATTCTTCTTTCAAAATACCAGCGGTCGTCACGACAAGGTTTAGGGCTTTTGTATTTGACGCAACTTCCCGCGCAGCTGACTTAATTGACTTATCACTTTCCAAATCCAACTCAATTGGGATAACACAAGGATCAGTAAGTACAATTTGACTTGGATCTCTTGCTGTAACAAAGACTTGTTGATAAAGACCAGACTGAATCACCTGATGCATCAATGCCTGCCCTATGCCACCCCCAACTCCCTGTATCAGTGCGGTTTGAATCATATATTCACCATTTAAATAATTTAATACTTGCAGCCATGCCTACCAAACAAAATAAAACCAATACCAATAAATGAATTGAGATATCGGCAATGCCTGCATTGTCGAGCATCACTGCCCTCGCAGCCTCAAGTACGTGCGTCAAGGGCAGCGCCTGAGCAAAATATTGGACCCACTCAGGTGATCCGTCTAACGAAAACCAAACCTCCGATAATAAGAGCATTGGAAAGGTCACTGCGTTCAGTAACCCATTGGCAAACTCGTTACTTTCAGTACGACATGCGACTGCAAGCCCCATCGTGATCATGGCAAGCCCACCCAATAATAAGATTAGAAGCAGCAAAAATACAGAGCCCACCATTTTATAATCCAAGATGAGATGCGTACCAAAAAAGACAATCGTACTGGCAGTCAGGGTAACCAACAATCGAGATAATACTTGTGCTGACAAGAACTCAAGTTTAGTGAGTGGCGTTGCCTTTAAGCGCCTTAGATAACCCGACTGACGATATCGGACGACAACATAGCCAATACCCCATAGGGCGCTATACATCATGTTCATTCCAAGGATGCCAGGGACCACCCAGTCCACGTAACGGATGGCGTCTCCGTGGGCTTCGCTGCGCACTAATGAGCGGCTCTCAGTACTTTCAAGCAAAATTTCAAGAATAGCTCCTGAAGCTGAATTCCCATTAATCCAATATCTTACTTGGGACAGATCAGACTCTAAAACCAGATCCGTTTGCTGCCTGGCCAGGCGTTCTAGCGCCCTATCATGGTCGGAAAAAACAACCTCAACTCCCGGAAAATTAGTCAATTCAGGAAGCCCATCCTCATTTAAAGAAGTCACGGTAAATATAGCGCCCTGAGGAGCTGAAAATACTACGGCCAGCACCAACACAATCAAAACTGGAAATACTAGATTCCATCCAAAGCTGGCACGGTCTCGCATAAACTCAAGATTTCTGGCGACGAACACAGCCCTCATGCGCCGAACCGATTTAATCAATTTACTCATTTAGTGACTTCCTGCGTTTTTAGCAGTTTTTCGCCTGTCAGCGACAAAAAGAGGGTGTCAAGATTATCCACGACAGCATCTGATATTAGATTTTTAGGCGTTCCAGATAATAAAGTCCGTCCATGCGAAAGGATCAGAAGTTCGTCACACAAAATCTCGGCCTCTTCCATGTAGTGTGTGGTTAAGATCAATGTCCGTCCCTGATCTTTTAGCCCTGCTACAATTTTCCAAAGGTCGCGCCTAGATCTTGGATCTAAACCTGTTGTAGGTTCATCTAAAAATATAATTTCAGGGTTGTGCACTAGGGCAAGAGCCAATAATAGGCGTTGTCTTTGGCCGCCGGATAATCGTCTCGCATCACGATGTAGAAATTCAGATAAATTAAACTGGTCGATCAACCGATCCATGGGGATAGGATCATCATAAAAGCTTGAGAATAATTTTAGGTTATCATATGGGGTCAAAAAATCCTGCAGCGCTGTCGCTTGGAACTGAATGCCGACACGTTCTTGATAGTCAGCGGGTAAGACGTCGCCGCGAAAACTAATCAAGCCACCCGAAGGCTCTTCCATGCCCTCGAGCATCGCAAGTATTGTTGTTTTGCCTGCACCATTTGGACCTAACAGCCCAAAACATTGACCTTCCAAGATCTCAAAATCCACCCCATCAACGGCAACGACGTCGCCATATGATTTCTTTAAGGCTGAAACCGACAGGACCGCATCAGTCATATTGGAGCCAATGGTCGGGGAGCTGACCTCCAACCAACTGCGTTCCGAGATTTCCGATGGATGCGACAGTATCGCCGTGTTGCGCCAGAACTATTTCACTCAAACGGACGCTGGGGCCGCTTACACTCAAAGCACAAATGGGGTGGCCCAGCTCGTTAAATACTGGCGCTGCTACACATTGCATTCCTTGAACATGTTCTTCACGGTCAAAAGAGCACCCATCTTTGATAATGGTTTGAATCTCTCTGGCCAATGAAGTTTTCGAACGATGGGTTTTCTCAGTTAGCTCCTTAAATATCAGAACATCCATTAAATTATTTCGACTCTCAGCACTCAAAGCCGCCAGTAATGCCTTACCTGCTCCTGAGGCATGTAACGGTGAGAGGCTTCCTAGCGGTGCCACCATCCGCATCATGTTCGAACTTTCGATTTGTGACACAAACAAAGCTTTAGCCCCAGATAAAATAGCTAAATTTACTGTTTCACCAGTTTTATCAGATAGTTCAATCATGAGAGGTCTAAGCTGAGCAACATAGTCTCTAGACTGCACAAATGCATTGCCTATGCGAAATCCTCCGACACCAATTCGCCAGCGGCCCGTATCACTATCGACAGATAAAAAATCTTGCGCCTCTAATGTGGCAAGCAACCGATGGACAGTAGATGGAGCTAGACTTGTGGCCTCCGCTATTTCAACCAATGTCAAACCAGAACGAGAGGATGAACAAACATTTAAAATCGACAAGCCTCGGATGAGCGTCTTAGACTGCCCGCGTATATCCTCAGACATGAATTTTTCCTTTTAGTTTTAATTCGCAGTCGCGGATGATCATTGATAACTCAAGACCGTTAAACGAATTCACCGACAAACTATACACACATTCCACCAAATCTCCTGGGCGCATTGGAGATGGCTGACCTGGTTCAATGGCTGAAAACCAGACTGCATTTATATCTAGACTATCCATGGTTAAGAGAAGGCTTAGATGCGTTCGATTTTGGCCGACCGGACGAGCTGAACGAACCTGGAACAGACCAGTAAATAGCGGTTGCTCAAAACCTCGTCCAAAAGGACCTAAAGCATCCATTTGTTGGATCCACTCAACAGATAGTTGTTCCGTTAATAACTCCCCATCGGTCACAAACCGGGGCCTCGGTCCAATATCTGCATACTTATCTCGATAGATACTTTGCAACGTACGAACAAATTCAGGCAACCTCGCTCGCTTCAATGTCATACCACAAGCCCCGACATGCCCCCCAAACCGAATTAATAAATCATCAGTCTGCGCCTTCACCTGATCGAGTATAGCTTTCGCATCCACTCCTGGAATCGATCGCATTGACCCCGTCAAGATCTCCGGATCATTTCCACGGGTCAAAACAATCGATGCACGACCCTCAGCTTCCACCAAACGACTGGCTACAATTCCCTGTACCCCCGGATGACCTTCTTCCAGGACGACGCAAATCACTAGGCTACCCTGCAGATGCTGTCGTTGTGCGATCGGGATTGCTTGCATGACCATATCGCGCTCAATAATGCGACGCGTTTTATTGTCTTGATCAAGGTCCATAAATGCGTCACTTGCTTCAGATACCGAAGAAGCAACTAAGAATTCAAATCCCCTGAGTGAATGACCGATCCGGCCTCGTGCATTAAGCCGGGGTGCCAATTGAAATGCTAACAGTTCTGCTGTGATATCACTTGGAGATTTTGTTAACTGAGAAATGGCCACTTGCCAACAAGGTCTTTTCTGACGAGCTATGAGCGATAGTCCAGTCATGACAATTGCTCGATTAGTTTCGCTTGAACCCATGGAGACACAATCGGCTACCGTTCCCAACGCCACATAATCGAGTAAATCGCCCAGTTTGGCCGTGGTTGCATGTAAAACATTCTGGTCAACTAGGACTTGTCGCAAGTGGCTCATTACCAGCCAGGATACCATGCATCCAGCAATCGCTTTATCAGGGTAAGGGCAGTCGATACGATTAGGATTCACTACAGCATGTGCACTCGCTGGAGGACCGGACTCAGAAACCTGGTGATGATCTGTTATAATGACATCTATCCCTGCTTGCGCTAGCCGAGCAATTTGCATTTCATCTGACGATCCGCAATCGGCTGAAATTACTACATCAAGCTGCAGAGGGTTTTGAAGCAAACGATCCACCAAAGGTTTCGAGATCCCATATCCATCTTCAAGACGATGACCGATCCAATGACTCAGACAATCTTTCGGCAATCCAAACCTCACGAGCGCATCATAAATCACGGCGTGACTGGTCAGTCCATCTGCATCATAGTCAGTCAACACACCTACCAGTTGCTGTTTTTTGATAGCCTCTGCTAATCGCATCGCCGCTGCATCGATGTCTACTAGTTCAGATGGTGGAGCGATGTTCTGAAGCTGCGGGTCGAGAATTGAGTCAAGCTTTAAATCTCCCGAGACACGCCCTGCAAGAATACGAGATAGGACTGGATCAAAACCCCGAGAGCGTGCCTCAGCAAACACCGAGGCAACGATAGGACGGATTTTATGCACTACCTCATCACAGATTGGATAAAGGATTTCACATCACCAAGATCATTCTCGACGATCGTGAATCGCTCTTCGCGAGAAAACAGATCCCTCATATCAGAGGGCAATGACACTTGGTCACATCCAGATTGTTGAACTGCCTCAGAAAACTTTGCAGGGTGAGCTGTTGCCACAACAACCTTCGTCATCCCCTTTGGCGTAACCTGCAAAGCGTCAACTCCAGTGGCTGTATGGGGATCAATTAACTCACCAGTTTCATTGAATACTCGAGCGATCGTATCGCAAGTGTGCTTATCATCAACAGCATGCGCTGAAAAAAGTTCACGTGCTCTATCAACCACCGATCGCTCAAGATGAACAGGTCCGGACTGGAACGACTGCATCACTTCAGCAATTTTCTGGCCATTCCTATCATGCAAGTCGAATAGTAACCGCTCAAAATTAGAACTCACCACGATATCCATAGATGGGGATAGTGTCTTTGCTAGCGGTTGCCTCGATAGGTCGCCTGCCAGTCCTCGTACCAAAGCGTCATTGGCATTTGTTGCCACGGTAAAGTGCGCGATCGGGAACCCCATCTGTTTGGCCATATATCCACCGAATACATCACCAAAATTTGCCGAGGGAACGCTGTATGCGATCTCATGATCCAAAGCACCGAGTCTTAATCCAGAATAAATGTAATAGACCGACTGCGCCATGATGCGGGCAAGATTAATTGAATTTACAGCGAGCAAACGGCTGGGGTTTACAAATGACTGCTCCATGAATGATGACTTCACTATAGCCTGACAGTCATCAAAATTCCCTCTGACTGCAATATTATGCACGTTATCGGCTAACACTGTTGTCATTTGACGTCGCTGAACTTCACTGACTCGCTCGTGTGGATGCAGAATTATTACATCAAGATGATCTGAATGACGAGCACCCTCGATTGCAGCAGAGCCAGTATCACCTGAGGTCGCCCCCATCACAACGCCACGCTCGCCACGCTCAGCTAAAAAATGATCAAGCAGACGTCCGAGTAGCTGAAGCGCGAAATCTTTAAATGACAAAGTTGGTCCGTGAAAAAGCTCTAAGAGCCAAGTGTCATGAGTTAATTGCTTGGTGGGTGCAATACATGAATGTCGAAATGTGGCATAAGCATCTCTGACCATAGTTTCAAAAGTGGTTCGACGCATTGTCCCTTCGACGAAAGGCCACATCACTTCTATCGCCAAGTCGTCATAAGCTAACTTTTGCCATTGTCTGAAGGTCGCTCTAGGGATCGTTGGCAAAGATTCTGGGACATAGAGACCACCATCAGAGGCTAGCCCCGTCAGTACAACCTCATCAAACCCAAGAGTTGGCGCGCTTCCCCGCGTTGAAATAAATTTCATTCCACGCTCCCGCCAAGGGTTTCACAACGAATCACAACCGGACTAGCATCGACGAAGTTTCGGGCTTCAATCTTGCTGAGCGCCGATCGCATATCTTTCTCCCTTACAGAATGTGTCAACAAAATTAATGCAACCGGTTCACCCACAACCCCATCTTTCTGAATAACACTTTCTAAAGACACAGCATGATCGGCCAGTATTCTTGTTATCTGTGCCAAGACACCAACCTCATCGCGAACAGATAAACGAATGTAAAACGGACAAACGGTCTCATCAATTTGCAAGATCGGTAGCTCATTTAAATGCGCCGGATGAAATGCCAGGTGAGGCACTCGAGTAGTTGGGTCACTAGTCAGTACGCGAGACACGTCGATGAGATCAGCCACAACAGCACTAGCCGTTGGTAGGGACCCTGCACCAGCCCCGTAGTGTAATGTTGATCCAACTGCATCACCATGAATTTGCACGGCATTCATCACACCATTTACATTTGCAAGTAACTCTGATTCCGGGATCAGGGCAGGGTGCACACGCATTTCGATACCCTGACTAGTCCGGCGGGCGATTCCTAGATGCTTAACACGATAGCCAAGCTCCTCCGCAAAATCTAAGTCAACTAAATCAATCGCCGAAATCCCTTGTTTATAAACGCCATCAAAATTCAATGGGATGCCAAATGCGATTGACGCCAGAATACACAGCTTGTGCGCCGCATCAATACCCTCCACGTCAAAGGTTGGATCAGCTTCTGCGTATCCAAGCGACTGGGCTTCGGCTAACACATCAGGAAAAGTGCGAGCCCTATCTCGCATTTCCGTTAGTATAAAATTTCCAGTTCCATTAATGATGCCAGCGAGCCAAAAAATCTGATTCGCAGCCAATCCTTCACGCAAAGCCTTAATGACAGGAATGCCACCAGCTACTGATGCTTCGAATGAAATAGTCACGCCTCTCGCCTGCGCTTTTTTAAACAAAGCATTGCCGTGCAATGCGATCAATGCCTTATTAGCAGTAATTACATGTTTCCCAGACTCAATCGCAGTTTCAATAAGGTCACGTGCGTAATCAGTCCCCCCAATCAACTCAACAAAAATATCGACTTCAGAATCAAGCGCAACTTTCATTAAATCTCGGGAGACTCTGTATCCGGAGAGATCGACTCCGTCGCGGTCCCGACGAGCTCCAACATGCACAATCCGTATTTCTCTTCCTATGCGGCGGGCTAATTCATCGCCATTACTTTTTAGTATGCTGAGCGTACCCTGAGCTACGGTACCAAGGCCAACAAGGCCGACAGAAATTGGTTTCAACGGTCTGTCCTTAAAGTATTCAAGTCAAATTAGAGTCAAACCGAAACAAGCGCTTGATATTTCGCAGCGCCTGCCGGGTGCGGTGTTCATTTTCAATTAATGCAAAGCGGACATGATCATCGCCGAACTGTCCAAAACCTACACCTGGGCTAACCGCGATATTGGCGTCGCGAATTAGCTTTTTCGAAAACTCTAGCGACCCAAGAGCACGGTATTTTTCAGGTATCTTCGCCCAGACAAACATTGTCGCCTTAGGCCTCTCAACTGTCCAGCCCAGCGCATTTAAACCTTCACACAGCACGTCTCGACGCGACTGGTACATATCACGGATTTCATGCACACAATTCTGATCACCTTCTAGCGCAGCTATAGCTGCTACTTGAATAGGTGTAAAGGTCCCATAATCTAAATAAGATTTAATGCGTGCCAAAGCACCAATTAACTCAGGATTACCAGCCGCAAAGCCCACCCGCCAGCCGGGCATATTATAACTTTTCGACAACGAGAAGAATTCAACGGCGAGCTCTTTCGCATCCTTGACCTGCAGAATTGACGGCGCCACATAACCATCAAATACAATATCAGCATAAGCTAAATCCTGAACTACCCAGATGTTGTACTCGCGCGCGATTTCAACCACTTTTTCAAAAAAATCTAATTCCACACACATTGCTGTGGGATTGGCGGGGAAATTCAGTACAAGCATTTTTGGCCTTGGCCAGGATGTTTCAATCGCCTTCACCAGCTCGCCAAAAAAATCCTCACCCGGAAGCAATGGCACGTGTCTAATATCAGCGCCTGCAATAACGAACCCATATGGATGTATTGGATAGGCAGGATTCGGCACTAGTACTGCATCGCCTGGTCCTAAGGTAGCTAATGCCAGGTGCGCCAACCCTTCTTTAGACCCAATCGTTGTAATGACTTCAGTTTCAGGATCAAGCTCAACGTCGTAGCGAGTGTTATACCAATTGGCCATCGCTCGCCGGAGCCGCGGAATTCCCTTGGATTGTGAGTATCGATGCGTATCCTCGCGGTGAGCGGTCTCAACCAGTTTCTGAACAATGTGATCTGGTGTCGGCTGGTCCGGATTTCCCATCGAAAAATCAATGACATCCTCACCCGCCGCTCGCGCCTTTTGGCGCATTTCACCAATCACATTAAAGACATACGGAGGGAGTCGCTCAATACGAGGAAATTGTGTATCCACTGTTAATTCTCAGTCCGTTTACTAAAAACGAATTATAACTTAAGACCCAAGCTGATTCATTCGCTTTAAGAGCTCTTGCCAGGGCATATAGCCCGGTTGCATATCGCCATTTTCAAAAATGAGTGTTGGGGTTCCTGAAATACCAAGCTGCTGGCCGAGATCATACTGATCAGCGACTGGATTATCACAAGTCGCCGTTTCAGGAGTCTCGCCACTCTTCGCCAACGTCATCATGCTGTTTGGATCTTGTGCGCAATAAACCGAGACATACTTGTCATAGGAATCAGAACCCAATCCGGCTCTTGGGAATGCGGCATATCGAATTTCAACACCGTGATCTAAAAGCTGATCAATTTCATCGTGTAACCGCCTGCAATATCCGCAATCAATATCCGTGAAAATAAGCAGTTGGTGCTTAACCTCTCCCTCGGGAGCGAACACGATAAGCTTTGAATCATCCAACTGTAGAAGCAAGGCTTGACGGTCCGTTCGCCGAACTTTATCGGTCAAGTTGGTAACACCCCCCAGCCCCACTTGATACAAATCACCAGCGACAAAGTGTGAACCTGTTTCACTAGTGTATAGCCGCTCCCCAGTCTCCAAAACGACCTCAAAAAACGGCGTTCCACCAACAGGTTTTATTGAATCAATACGGATCGACGGGTTGATACCCAAGATTGTCTTTTTGATCTTAACTTCATCAGCGCTAACAAACGCTGACACAAATACAATTGCCAAAACTAACCAGCGCATTTAATGACCTCTAACGTTTGGGTGATAGTGTAGCTCAAGCTCGCGGATGATGTGCAGCATGAAGCTGTTTTAACCGCTCCTTAGCAACATACGTATAAATCTGAGTCGTCGAAAGATCCTCATGACCCAGTAATAACTGAACAACTCTAAGATCAGCCCCATGGTTTACTAAATGTGTAGCAAAAGCGTGACGAAGTGTGTGTGGACTTAAACTTTCTTGTATGTCCGCTTTATCGGCAAGATGTTTCAACCTATGCCAGAACGTTTGTCGAGTCATTGGCCTCCCATGGCGGCCAGGAAATACAGCAGGCCCTCTAGGATCTGACAACTCGGGTCGGGCCTCCAAAAAGTATCGCTTCAACCAATCTCGAGCAGCATCGCCTAGCGGAACTAATCGTTCTTTGCCTCCCTTTCCTAAAACGCGAACTACACCTTGTTCCAAGCTGATGTTCGCGCGTTCGAGGTTACACAATTCACTAACCCGAAGACCTGAGGCATACAAAACCTCCAGCATAGTTCTGTCACGTAGGCCAATCAATGTGCCAGTATCTGACGCCTCAAGTAAGCCTACAACATCGTCTTCCGACAAGGTTTTGGGTAAAGGACGGCCTTTTGATGGTCGTTGAATGCGAGCCATTGGATCGTCAGTCCGATAACCATGCCTAACCAAGTACTTAAAAAATCCATGAAGTGCTGAAAGCTTTCGCAGGATAGAGGTAATGCGGAGATTTTTAGAAAATAACTCGCTGATAAGCAGATTAATATCAGCACCACTCAAAGTGCAGAATGTTTGATCTATCGACCTTGCAAAACAATCCGCGCCTCTTAAATCGACTCGGTATGCACTTAATGTCGTTTCAGATAAACCCCGCTCTAAATAAAGAGCATCAAGGTACTGATCAATGTCTAAACAAGTCTTCATTGAAAAGAAGAATACCACTCTCTAGCCAAACTCCCTACCACAGGATGTCAAAACAAATGCCGAGGGTTGTCGTACTCAGCAAAAGAAGACTTTGTGCATAGCGCAGTCTCTTTGAGTCATAATTTTTTATAGAAAAACAGGCCGTGAGAACCATTCTTAAACTTGAATGATCCTCGTACAACATTACTGTTGTTCTGAGATTTTTGCCTAGGAAGCGCGCTTAATTCCATCTAGATTTTGGATCTCAGGCGCAGGACATCTTGAACTGACTTCAAGGCACCAAGTCATCTTGTTACTAACTTTTCTTTGATACGTGCTGCCTTACCAGACAACTCGCGCAAATGGTAAAGTTTAGCCTTACGAACGTCACCACGCCGTTTGACGAGAATTGAATCAATTAATGGCGAATGAAGCTGAAATGTTCGTTCGACGCCCACACCGTGGGAAATTTTACGTACCATGAAACTGGAATGCAGCCCACGGTTTGACTTGGCTATGACAACTCCTTCATAAGCCTGCAGACGCTCACGCGTGCCCTCTTTTACTTTAACTTGCACCACCACTGTGTCGCCAGGTGCGAATGCAGCTACTTCTTTCTTCATTTGCTCTTGGTTGAGCGCTTCTATAATTGGATTCATGCTCATGGATTTGACTCCCTAATAAATTCATCCAGCAGGACCACGTCTGCGTCAGACAATTCCTGCTTCTCCAATATCTCGGGCCGACGTAACCACGTTCGGCCCAAGGACTGCTTCCGGCGCCACTTGGCTATTACTCCGTGGTTTCCACTGAGTAAAACCTCTGGAGCACGTAAACCCGATACTTCATCAGGTCGAGTGTAGTGTGGACCCTCCAGCAACCCATCACTGAATGAATCTTGCTCTGCGCTACCGTCGTGGCCAAGTACCCCAGGAACTAATCGTGCAACCGCATCAAATAACGCTATAGCTGCAGGCTCCCCGCCTGAGAGAACAAAATCTCCCAGAGAAATTTCCAAATCAACATCAAGTTCAATCACTCGTTCATCAATCCCCTCATATCGACCGCACACCACAATCCACTCTGGCGTCTCTGCGAGGTCTCGCACCAGTCCCTGTGTCAGCCGATCGCCTTGAGGGCTTAAATAAATCACTAATGCACTAGGTAAATCGACTTTAGCTTCTGCTATCGCCGCCCTGAGTGGGTCAACTTTCATAAGCATTCCGGGACCGCCCCCAAAGGGCCTATCATCCACCGTCTTGTGTACGTCAGATGTGTGATCCCGAGGATTGAATATTTTAAGTTCAATCAGCCCTGATCTCAACGATCGACCCATAACTCCGTAATCTAAGGCACCGGAAACCATGTTAGGAAGAAGACTAATAACGCCCCACTTCACTAAAACTCGGGATCCCAATCCACTCGTATGAGACGTGCTTCTATGTTGACATCGACTACAGCTTGGCTGATGAACGGGATCAAACGCTCGGCCTGATCAACACTTTCCAAATCTCCCCTTACGATTAACACATCGTTAGAGCCAGTGGCCATAACTGTCTTAACAACCCCCAATCTCCTGTCGTAGGTGGTTACTACCTGACAACCTTCTAAATCCCGCCAGTAAAACTCATTGCTTTCCAAGACCGGAAGGAAGCTTTCATCGACACCGATAAAACAATTCACCAAAGGTTCGATGTTAACTCGTTCCGAATAGCCGTCTAGCCGAACAATAAACCCTTTGCCGCGGCTTTTCCATGTCTCAGGGTAAACCTCGATGCCAGCTATAGCGGGCCTGTCGCTGGATGTTTCCAAGCGGCGCGTTAACGTCCAAGGCTTCCAATCGAAGAGAGACTGCGGATTCTCGGTAAAACTATCCATCCAAACCCAGCCTTGCAAGCCATAGGGAGAGCGAATTCTTCCTACAACCATCAGTCCACCCATTAGGCTGCCTGACGCGCATCCTTGATCAGACGCTTAACTCGATCTGAGGTCTTGGCGCCTAATTCAATCCAGTGATCAACCCGAGTCAGGTCAACCCTTAAACGCTCCGCTTGACCCTGAGCCATCGGATTAAAAAAGCCAACTCGCTCTATAAAGCGACCGTCACGGGCATTCCTGCTGTCTGTCACTGTTAAGTGGTAGAAAGGGCGCTTCTTAGAACCGCCGCGTGAAAGACGAATCGTTACCATATTCCTTAAATCCTGTATTTGCTCTTCAGGGAAACTAAAAATCCGAGGCGCGCAATAATAATGAGTTTACACACAACTTACAACCGCGGCGTTCCTCCCGACGGCATCATTCCAGATATTCCGCGCATCATTTTTTGCATGCCGCCTTTTTTTCCCACTTTTTTCATCATCTTGGACATTTGTTTGTGTTGCTTCAGCACTTTATTAACTTCCTGCACATCAGTTCCTGATCCCTTAGCAATCCGCTGCTTCCTGGATCCATTGATAACCTCTGGATCATGACGCTCGATTAGTGTCATCGAGTTGATCACCGCTTCCATTCGAATAAATTGCTTATCATCAACATGTCTGGGGATGTGAGAGCCGCCCTGACCCACACCAGGCATTTTATCCATCAATGCCTTCATCCCGCCCATGCTCCGCATCTGCTCCAATTGGTCACGAAAATCCTCA
The DNA here is from genome assembly GCA_964520465.1 of uncultured Pseudomonadales bacterium. Taxonomy (GTDB): domain Bacteria; phylum Pseudomonadota; class Gammaproteobacteria; order Pseudomonadales; family Litorivicinaceae; genus HIMB30. Next base: position 129,784 of record CAZFNA010000001.1, read on the forward strand.
AGATCAAAGCCCTTGCCTTTCAAAACTTTCTTAGCAACTTTTTCGGCTTTACCTTTGTCGAACTTCAGCTCTACTTCTTCAATTAAGCCCATAATATCGCCCATCCCCAGAATCCGGGATGCAAGACGATCTGGATGAAATGCTTCAAGTCCATCGACGGTCTCACCGACACCCATAAACTTAATTGGCTGGCCGGTAATAGTTTTTACAGAAAGCGCTGCACCGCCGCGTGCGTCGCCATCAGCCTTAGTCAAAATCACGCCAGTTAGAGGCAAAACCTCAGCAAATACTTTTGCCGTATTTGCTGCATCTTGCCCAGTCATAGCATCCACAACAAATAGGGTTTCCACCGGGTTCAAGACTTCATGCAGCCCAGATATCTCCTGCATCATGGCTTCATCGATCCCAAGCCGCCCCGCTGTATCAACAATGAGCATGTCATAAGCTGAGCCAGTTGCCTTTTTCAACGCCTGCCGTGCTAGCTCCATAGGCGTCTGATCAGTAGTTGAGGGGAAAACATCGACTTCAATCTGCGCGCCTAAGGTCGCAAGCTGCTTTATGGCAGCCGGACGATAGACATCTACACTGACCATCAAAACTTTTTTCTTCTCTCTTGTAGTAAAGAATCTAGCTAGTTTAGCCGCTGTCGTTGTTTTTCCAGCACCCTGCAAGCCAGCAAGCAGCACAATCGCAGGCGGCCGCTGTGCTAAATTTAAAGTCTCGGATTGCCCGCCTAGCGCGCCCTCAAGCTCACTTTGAACCACTTTCAAGAATTGCTGTCCCGGAGTAAGGCTCGCTCTGACTTCGCTGCCAAGTGCTCGAGTTCTGACTTGAGATATAAATTGTTTGACAACTGGTAATGCCACATCCGCCTCTAGCAAAGCTTTACGGACATCTTTGAGCGTAGTAGAAATATTATCTTCCGTTAATCGAGCTTTTTTGCCCATAGACTGCAACGTTTTTGAAAGCCGTTCGCTTAACGAATTAAACATAAGTTCTCTTTAGCATGAAGATCGACCACACTATAATAACGAAAAAATGGTTCAAAGTTAGATGATGTCACTATTTTTACAGGGATTGCTTGCGGCTTTTGCCTTGAGCGCGACCGGAGTTCTTCAACTCAGAGCGTTCAGACAAGGAAAAATCCTAGATGTAACGGCCCTAATAACCGGCTCGATTGGGTTAGGGTTAACTGCGGTCTTGGTTATCAGCGGACTAAACGAGAATGGCGGACGACCAACAACTGGGCTAATGGGATCAATGCTTGGAGCTCTGTTGCTGATGATTGTCTTGGGCTCGAGCTTAAGACACCCTGTAAACTCTCTGCTGATTGGAGTAGCCCCATTAACGGGAATTTTCGCCGTCATCACGGCGCTAGTCACGCCATCAAATAGCAATGTGCCGCCACTAAATATTGAGGCTGTATCGCATGTTGCCGCCTCGATCGTGGCATATGGTTCCGTGGCTTATGCAGGTACTCTGGCTGTTTTGCTATCCTGGCAAAATGCAAAGTTGAAAGAACGCCCCTTGAAACCACTAATTGCTGCAATGCCCCCAATTGATGCAATGTCTTATTTATTTTTACGTACTGTGCAAGCAGCCTGGTTGATGCTTACGATTTCCTTAATTACGGGAGTCGCCTACATCGAAGACTTTTGGGCCCAACATCTTGCACACAAGACAGTCTTATCTGTTTTTGCGTGGTGCGGCATGGGGCTGGCTCTCTGGCAACATTTTCAAAAGGGTGGAGTAACCCAAACGATGCGCAAAACCTCAATCGCAGCGGCAGTTATGCTCTTCATTGGTTACATAGGTAGCAAAGCGATCATGGAATTTATACTGTGACGGGCACTATCTTTGAGTGATATTTCAAACGAAGCACTGGTTATCCTATTAGTCGTTCTGATTTTTTTATCAGGCTTTTTTTCAAGTTCTGAGACAGGCCTCATGGCGATCAATCGAGTGCGGCTGCAACATCGGGCTGAGGAGGGTTCTAAAACAGCATCTAGGATTTTGACCTTGCTCGAACGTCCAGATCGGCTAATAGGCCTTATTTTGATTGGCAACAACTTCGTAAATATTTTAGCTTCCGCAATTGCAACTGTTTTATCAGTTCGGATCTTTGGGGATGCTGGGGTCGCGATTTCTACGGGCATTCTGACATTGGTCATTCTGATTTTTGCTGAGGTTACTCCTAAAACATTTGCAGCACTTTATCCAGAGCGGATAGCTGGACCTTCTAGTTTTATTCTGCTTCCACTTCTGAAGATAACTTACCCTTTAGTATGGATGACAAATTTACTTTCTAACGGGCTCTTGAAATTGCTTGGCATTAACTCCGATAGTTCAAATCATGATCGGCTTACAAAAGAAGAACTGCGCACTATAATGATGCAAAGCGGTCATCGGATTCCAGAGCGCCACCATGGAATGCTGCTGTCCATCTTGGATTTAGAAAAAATTCAAGTTGATGAAATTATGGTGCCTCGAGGTGAAATTATTGGGCTAAATCTATCAAATGAAGTAGAAGAGCTCGTAGACCAATTGCGCTCCACACAACATACACGGCTTCCCATCTTTGAGGAGGAAATAGAAGTGCTGATTGGGGTATTACATGCTAGAACAGCACTTAAATTAATAGATAATAATGAGTTATTGTTAAATGAACGAGAATTCAAGAACAGACTGATTGAATTATGCGAAGAGCCGTATTTTATTCCACAAAGCGCACCGCTCCATACTCAACTGTTTAATTTTCAAAAAGAGCGAGAACGATTAGCTGTAGTCGTGGATGAGTACGGAGAAATTGAGGGCCTAGTTACAATCGACGATATTCTTGAAGAGATTGTCGGCGAATTCACTACTGACCATATACAAGAAACTTCTCCAGACGTTCACCCACAAGAAAATAAGACTTTTATTATTGACGGTTCCGCAACCATGAGGGATCTGAATAGAATTCTCAAATGGGAACTGCCAACAAACGGACCCAGAACTATTAGTGGATTAATTGTTGAATTACTAGAGTTCATTCCAGAACATGTACTTGGAGTACGTCACGGTGATTATTATTTTGAAGTTCTTGCGATCCAAGATAACAGAGTGCGCTCAGTCAGAGCTTGGAGATTTGATTCGACTGGAAACGATACTCAAAAACCGTTTAAAAAAATTATTTAATTATTAGATCCGACTTTTCACCAGGCAGATAGATTTCATCCACGTGCTTTCTTCAATGGCACCCCTTAATGAACAAGGACAGATTCGGCAACTAACAATATCAACGGCACCAGCCGGCCCGTATCGATAAAAATCAACCAACTATTGCGAGTTAAATTGGTACAGTTTTTCAACAGCACGCTGTTTCCTCATCTGCAATTGGTTAATAATAATGTCAAAATTTGGAGAAACCCATGAACTTTTGCCCAAACTGCGGTGGCACTACAGTACGTCAGGTTCCAGAAGGCGATAATCGTCTTCGAGATCTCTGTGAACCCTGCGGGATAATACATTATGAAAATCCCAAAATTATTGCAGGATGCGTGGTTCTCAAAGAAGAAAAAGTTCTGCTGTGCAAGCGTGCGATCGAACCCCGTTATGGATTATGGACCCTTCCGGCCGGTTTTATGGAAAATGGAGAGACAGTAGCTGAAGCGGCGCTTCGCGAAACATGGGAAGAAGCTCGAGCTACGCCAGAATTAGATAAGCTTTATGTAGTCACTTCGATTCCAGCTATATGCCAAGTTTACATGTTGTATCTCTCTTTTTTGATTGATGGACAATATGAGTCTGGCCCAGAAAGCTTGGATACACAGCTTTTCAAAATGAGCGAAATCCCATGGGACGACCTCGCGTTTCACACCGTAAGGGATACACTTCTACACTTGAAACGTGATCTTGAAGCAAAAAAATTCACTATGCTAAGTATAGATCATGAAAAGGTTTCAACTACCATAAATGTATAAATTTACAGAGCAATTTTCTGAACACAAATAAGACCGGAAGTGGTTTTAACATAAAGATATACTCGATAAAGCGTGATTTTACCTGCAACCAAAAGATATGAAAGGTACCACGGCAATAATCTAAAAAACGCTAAGCCGGTCTCATGAATCGCTCACAATCACAGTTGAACCCAGCCTTTGCTCTAAATTGAAATCTGCTCAAAACCTGTCATGAAAATTGACTGGGAGAACATAAACACCCAAGTTTTAATTCACACACCAGTTTTTATAAGCTCTTTGGCGAGCTTAATAGTAAACAAAGCCAATTTGCACTTGGGTACCCTTAAGAAATCTCTCCAATTTTTCTTTTGGCCCCGCATAGAAAAGCGAAAAAATATAGTTATTCATTCAAGATAAAACTTACGGGCCCGCTGTATCTGCAATAGTGGACAACTTATCTGGAAACCTATTGACGAGTATATTTTTTCATAGCAAGGTTTCAAAAAATAATTGCCAATTTAGAATTACAGAAGGGTTACAGAGTTAAGTCATGTTGGTACTAACCCGTAAAATTGGCGAGAAAGTGATGATAGGGGATGAAATTTCCATCACTATTTTAGGCCTTTCTGGCAGTCATGTGCGTTTGGGTATTAATGCCCCTAAAAAATTAGAGATTCACCGCGAAGAGATATATGTAAAAATTCAGAGTGAGTCCCAGGATGCTGATTTAAAACAATTCACAATCAGCCAATGATTTTATCATGAGAATGGGGAGCGCCTTGTAAACTGATGTGTTGTACTCATTAAGATTCCCATGCAGCGTTTAAATTCAAAACTATTAATAATCGGTATAGCTATTTTTGCAGCAAGTATCGGAGGTTTTTTTGCTCTTTCGAACTCAAAACCAACAGCATCATTGAAAAAATTTACCCCAACCGCCTGGAGAGTTTCAAGCCAATTCGTCAGCCTGGAAACTGTATCCCCTGTCTTTAATGGATTTGGTAAAATAGAAAACCCTGATACCCAGACGATCAAGGCCCGCATTGCGACAGATGTGATTGCGGTCTATGTAAAAGAAGGGGGGCACGTCGAAAAAGGCGATCTTTTGATTGAACTCGACTCAATTGATGTGGATATCAAACGTGCTAAGGCAAGATCAAGTATAGCCAATGCACGTTTACAGTTAATCACACTGGATATAACGGAAGCCAAAGATTTAGAAGCCCTCGAGTTTGATCAAGAGGCGCTCAAAATCTTGACGCATAAATTATCTCGGATCACCGACCTGCGCAAAAGTAATCTTTCGAGTGAACAGGATCTAGATATTGCTCGCCAAGCTGTAGTCCAACAAAAACTTCAAATCAATCGAAGAGAGCTCGCACTGGCAACTGTCGAATCCAAGCGGGTGCAGGCGATGACTGCTATTGAGCAATCTAAAGTTGAGTTAAGAGCTGCTATACGGGATTTCAAATCAACTCTTATATTTGCCCCAACTAATGGACAATTGATTTCTGTTTCAGTATTGGCCGGAGATCGCATTTCCGCTCATCAAAATTTAATGACTTTTGCACCTAATTCTGGCCGTGAAGTGCGGGTACAGGTCCCAGCTTCGGTTGGACAAAGAATGTCCGCGAGTTTAGCAAATAATGGAGGCTTGTCCGCGCAAACAGACAGAGGCCACCAACTCCGATTAATGCGTGTTTCAGGAGCTGTGCAGCATAATACGGGATCAATTGATGTATTTTTTACATCTGATCAGTCTCTGCCGGCAACTGGCACAGTGCTGTCTGTTGCGGCGCAGCTACCTGCCCAATCCGAAGTAGTAGTTTTACCAACTGATGCCCTATACGGAGGTAATCTAATCTACAGAATTACTGACGGTAATTTGCTGGAAGCATTGACGATTATCCGATTGGGACAACGACCTGGACCTGAAAAAACTGAAGTACTGATCCGTTCTGACAAATTACAGGATGGAGATCAAATCCTCACTTCAAGACTCCCTGCTGCGGTTTCAGGTCTCAGGGTTGAGGCTATTCAGTGATTACGCTTGTCCATATGTTTGCAAAACATCGAGTGGCGGCCAATCTACTCATGGTTTTAATGGTTTTAGCAGGATTGCTAGGCATCGATCGACTTCGAACACAATTTTTTCCAACCTTTGACCTGGATATCATAATCGTATCCGTTATCTGGTCAGGAGCAACGGCTGAAGATATTCAAGAAGGCCTCACAATTCCAATTGAAAATGCCATTGAAGAACTGCCTTTCATCGACTCGATAGATGCAACAAGTCAATTTGGCTCATCGAACTTTCGCATTGAATTGATTGAGGGCAGCAATCTCCCAAAAGCTCTGGATGATATCAGCCAGCGCATTACTCAAAATCTTGGATTGCCCGAGGGCGCTGAAGATCCCATTGTATCTTCACTAACCCGCTACGAGGACATTTCAAACCTACTTATTAC
>CAZFNA010000002.1:0-11275 GCA_964520465.1 uncultured Pseudomonadales bacterium
AATGCATTGGATTGGCTCTGCTAATAACGAGGTATCCATCTGTGCAACCGTTAAAAGCACTGGGATTAAAACATGGAAAGATCTCAAATCTCGCGTAGTGCTGACTGGTGGAAATGGAAGTGGATCAGATACCGAGCAATTTCCTAAATTGCTGAATGCTGTGCTAGGAACCAAGTTTAAGGTTGTCGGTCCTTACGGTGGTGGAAGTGACATCGTGAAGGCTATGGAGGCTGGGGAGCTAGAGGCTCGCTGCGGTTGGTCATGGTCTTCGATTAAGTCTAAGAATAAGGACTTGCTTGAGAGCGGAGACTTAGTGATTTTGATGCAAATGTCCACGGAAAAACACCCTGAGTTACCTGACACCCCTTTGGTAATGGATCTTGTCCCAAGCTATAACGCTAAAAAACAAACGCAGATGTTAAACCTTATGTTTGCGCGTCAGGGTCTAGGTCGTCCTTATGTGGCCCCCCCAGGAGTGCCTGCTGACAGGGCGAAGGCGATGCAGAATGCGTTCATGAAAACTATGAGTGATCCTGAATTCTTGGCGGATGCAAAAAAAAGCGGTTTTGATCTCGCGCCCATCAGTGGGAATCGTGTAAATCAGCTTGTGACTGCAGCTTACGATACGCCAGCGGCGGTTATTGACCAGGTGATTGCAGCGATTCGCTGATCACGATTAAAAAAGGCGCTAACATTTTGAGGCGCCTTTTTACTTTTCTAAGGGTTAGATACCTAAGTGTTACAGGTTCCATTATTACTCCATGAAGGACATGCCCACCATCCATCTGTTGAGGGGAAGCAGTCCTTAGCTGACTCCATTTGGGAACAAGAGCATATCGAACTCGTTACAGTTGGGATCGATATAGGGTCATCGACATCTCACCTCTTATTCGCAAAAATACATCTTCAACGAAGAACTCAGGGACTTTCCAGTCGGTATGAAGTCGTGGCCCGAGATATTTTGTGGGAGTCACCAATTCGGTTTACACCATTCTCAAATAGTGGATTGATCGATGCGGTCGAGTTAGAACAATTTATTCAAAGTGCCTACTTTGAGGCAGGTTTGCATGCTGAGGATATTGATAGTGGTGCGGTAATATTAACCGGTGAAGCGATCAAGCGCGCAAACGCTAAAGCGATTGATGAGCTGTTTGCAAAGCAGGCTGGTAAATTTGTTTGCGCGACCGCTGGACATCGTCTGGAGTCGATTTTATCTGCTCATGGCTCTGGCGCAGTGGCCCGATCAAAAGAGTTAGGGAAGGTCATCATCCATGTTGATATCGGTGGAGGAACAACCAAACTAGCGCTAATCGATTCAGGCAAAATCTTGTCAGTCGCTGCCTACGCTATAGGGGGCCGGTTATTGGCCTCTGATGATGGTGTCGTCTGGAACCGATGTGAACAGTCAATCTTTGATGTCTCGTCAGATATTGGAATCATTTTAATCAACCAATCTCCACCAGACCAAGAGACTAGTGGGGAGATCGTTAAGCGACTATCGAGTGTGCTCGGAGATGTGCTGGCGAGACGACCTCACGATGACTTGATGAATAAGTTACTTTTGACAGAACCTTTAAGCTGGTCGTGCAGTCCTGAGTTAATTAGCTTTTCCGGTGGTGTTTCTGAATATATCTACGGTCGTGAAACCAAGGGTATGGGCGATATCGCACAAGATCTAGCTAAAGGTATCTTAAGCAGGGTAAACAGTGATTCAGCTATTCCTGATATCGTCACCGTAAACCACGGCATTAGGGCCACGGTAATTGGAGCGTCTCAATTCACCGTTCAGGTAAGTGGAAAAACTATATTCTCTAGGAACTTAAGCTATTTACCACTTCGCAATGTGCCGGTGGTGCACCCGGGACTTGATCTTTCTTCACCCGATTTGAATGGTCATAAACTCAGCCTCGAGATTGCCGAGGCTTGCAAGATGAGGGATGTATCGGCTACTGAGACCGTGGCATTAGCAATTAATTGGGATGGGGAGCCGAGTTATCCACGTTTACGTGCTCTCTCTGACGGGATTGCTGGATCAATGTGTTGCCAGCCTAGAAAATATCCGCTGATCCTAGTGTTTGATGGGGATGTTGGTCGTCTAGTGGGCCGTATGCTGAGCGAAGAGCTCGGGTGTGGAGACATGGTGCTGTCACTTGACGGCGTGATCTTATCAGATCTTGATTTTATTGATGTGGGAGAGATGATCACTCCCCCGAGCGTGATACCCATTGTGATCAAGTCATTAGTTTTTGATTCTGCTCAACATACGGAGCATTAGGAGGAGTTATGTCGTTAGGTGAACCACGTTATGGAGTCGACCCATACCTGGAATGGGTTAACAAAGAAAGTGTTCCTGTTGTTGAGGATATTGGGATTGATTTATTTGAGGTTCCAGTTAAGCCATGGGCTCGATTCGGCTGCGATGGCGCGGCGGTGCATCTCACAGGGCGCGGTGATTTTTCAAGTATGTTTTTGTTTGAAATAGCTAAGGGAGGCTCTACCGCGCCGCAGAAGCATCTTTTCGAGAAAGTTGTTTATGTGCTTGAGGGCCACGGCTCCACGCAAGTTGAGTTGGCTAATGGCGTTAAGCATCTTTTCGAGTGGGGTCCGCGCAGTCTTTTTGCCATTCCCTTGAATGCTAAATATCGCCACTTCAATGGAAGTGGTAATGATCGAGTACTTATAGTTGCGACTACAAACTGCCCAACGGTGATGAATCTCTTTCATGACGAGTCATTTGTATTTGATCACCCTTACGACTTTTCGGGACGTGCAGGAAAGGATGGTTATTTTACCGGCGATGGTGATTTTCATGAAATTCGCCAGGGTAATCACATGTGGGAAACAAACTTTGTCCCCGATCTTGCTGAAATTGAATTGAGGGCCTGGGGAGATCGAGGCGCTGGCGGAACAAATATTATGTTTGTGCTTGCGGATGGTGTGATGCACGCTCATATTTCCGAGATGCCGGTCGGAACATATAAAAAGGGTCACAAACATGGACCAGGATTCCATGTAATGTGCGTTACTGGGCATGGGTACTCACTTTTGTGGTACGACGGCGATCCAGATTTTACTAGGGTCGACTGGAAGCATGGCGTTGTTTTTCCGCCTGCTGACCAACAATTTCACCAGCACTTTAATACGTCAACAAATCCCGCTCGCTACCTCGCTACTGGGATTGGCGGAACTAGATACCCATTTACGACTGCGAATCGTCGCTCTTTAATTGGGCTGAAGCCTGGGGAGAGAGGAGCTGTATCCACGAGTCTGAAGGATGGCGGTGATCAGATCGAGTACGAGGACCAGCACTTGGAAATTCACCGAGTGTGGCTTGAGGAGATGCGAAAGAATAATGTCGAAGCAAAAATGGAGAAGTTTGTCCCGACGCCATGAACACGTTGAGATACCAAGAAATAACACCTGGTTTTGGAGCCATTGTTGATGGCTTTGTTCCAGGACGTCTAAGTACGCAAGAAAGAGATGAGCTGAATCATCTTCTGGACGCTTTTGTAGTCCTTGTTTTTACAGGCACGAACCTCAGTGAGAAAGACCAGCTAGAGTTTGCTGCCATTTTCGGAGAACCTTCCAAACGTTCAAGGCCCGCATCGGATCGGGCTGAGCATTCAGAGTTTTCGGATTACATGGGGTTGGTTACTAATGTGAGGCAAGATGGCGTTCCAATTGGATCGCTCCCAGATGGCGAAATGTGGCTTCACCATGATGGATGTTTTATTGATAATCCCTACCGGGCGACTATTTTATACGCACTGAATGTCACGTCGAGCGGGGGAGAAACTCGCTTCGTCGATATGCGGGCTGTGTATCGAGAATTATCAGTCCAACACAAATATAAACTTAATGGGTTGGTGGTTAATCACACGTTTGATTACCGGCACATCGCCAAAAGACTTGTGGATACAAGTATTTCAAGTTTGGCTAAATCAGCTGCCCATCCCGCGGTCATCCGCCATCCAAGAACAGAAGAGCCTGCCCTTTATGTTAACCCCTTGTGCTCTGTTTCCTTTGAGACACCAATACCAGAGCCACAATTAGATATTGATTTTCTTGATTTCTTATTTCAGCGTATTGAAAGGAGCCCCTCCACATTTAGTCATCAATGGAACGAGAACGATTTGGTGATTTGGGATAACTGGGCATCTTGCCACGCTCGAAACGACTTTCCGGCAGCGGAAGTCAGAAAGCTCAGGCGAAGCATCGTGGCGGGGCAACCGCTCGATGCTTTTCAGTTCTAGTCAGGATATTTCTGTGGCTTTCATAGAGCTGCGTTCTTTAAAGTTAGTGAACCACTTTGCTACGCGAGGATGCCGAGCCTTCCATGGCATTGCTGGGAAACGGTCTAGTAGCCAGTCAAATGTGCATGCTAAGCCAATGGTAGCTAGGGATAGTTCATCTTCAAATGAGTCCCATGATGTCCCGATGTATTGAAGGCTCCGGTCAATCTTGTCGGTCTGGAATTCAGCTGCTTTTTTTTGTGGCGGATCTTGCGATAGTAATTTTTTAGCTTGCGAGCCGGCATCGCTTGTTTGATTCAATAGAGAAAGGCGCGTTCGATGAGTCCAGATAGTGGATGTAACATCCAGTCCCCAATTAGGCCTATATGTAGAAATAAGGTAGTCACAAATGACTTGAGAGTCATAAAGGGAACTTCCATCGGGTAAACAAAGGGTTGGGACTTTCCCGATTGGGTTGCAGCGCCAGAGCAAATCAGATGACTCCCTAGGTCTTACAACAGTGATAGTTATTAGATCTATAATGCCAATCTCGTGTGCAAGTACTAGAACACGCCGAGCATAGGCGCTAGTCGGTGTGCAAATGAGTTCCATGTCCTGAGCCCCTCAAAACTTTGTTTTACCAGATTGGTCTCCGAGCTAATAAAAATAAACATGGTTTTTGGCTCAATTGGTTTTGGTTTGGATCTCAGTTTCTACATCCGGTATCTTCAATCAATGCTTTTTGACACATTTTATCGAGAAAAAAATAGTGACAATATTTGATACGGAAATGATTGCCTCGATGTCGCGCGGAATTGTGGACGACATGCAAGCTGGATTATTTCGATCAGGGTACTCCTCGATTATCCGAGAGAGCCATGACGCCAGTTGCGCAATTTTGTTGGCGGACGGTTCACTGGCGGCACAGAAGGTTGTTCTTCCGATACATATAGGCGCCTTCCCTGCAGTAGTTACAGGTGTACTGAAGCACTATCACATAAACGAAATAGCGCCTGGTGATGTATTTTTAACGAATTCTCCTTGGGAGGGAGGCAGTCCCCACAGTCCTGATTTTGCTGTGGTAGTTCCCGTTTTTGTAAAAGAACAATTGGTCGCATTTGCTGCATCGATAGCTCATAAATCAGATATTGGTGGCGCAGCTCCAGGTAGTTGCCCGGCTACTGCTCGAGACACATTTTGTGAGGGGCTGCATATTCCGCCGATCAAGTTACTGAGTCGCGGTAAAAAAAACCGAGAAGTATTTTCATTGCTAAGAGGCAACAGCCGCAGTCCGCATGTTGTGCTTGGTGATCTTGAGGGCCAGGTTGGTGTCTGTGGATTAGGCGGTCTTCGGGTACAGAAATTATTTGAGCGATTTGGTTCTGAACAGACATTTTCTGCCTTTAAATCGCAACGGCATGCTACACAGCAGTTAATTGTAAAGAGACTTACGGAATTGGACGACTTTAATGGGTTCGCTGAGCGTTTGATTGATCACGATGGCATCGATCTGAATATTCCAAAAGGAATCCGCGTCAGGGTGTACAAGCAAGGTGCCAATATAACTTTTGATTTTTCGGAGACTGATCAGCAGGGTAGTGGTCCAATAAATGTTAGGCCCCACTTGGTCAAGGCGGCATGTTCATACGTGATGATTGCTATCACGGGAATAGATACGCCAGTGAACCAGGGAGTGTTTGATACGTTCGAGATAATTACTAAGCAGGGCACTTTGGTGGACCCCTATTTCCCAGCCCCAGTAAATACATATAACCCTGCTCTTCATGCCATCATTGAATCAATATTCGCGGCATTTGGAGATCAAGTTCCCGAGTTTACTAGAGCGGATGGGGGTGGCGGCCGCGCACTCACTTTTGCGCACAAGGTAGGCCAAGATACATTGATCCAATATGAGTTGTTCGCTGGTGGTGTAGGCGCAATGGCTGATTATCCAGGTGAGACAGGCTGTCACTGCAATCAAACAAATGGGAAAATTACCGCAATCGAAATGCTGGAGACTGAATTCCCAATCCGGGTTGAGCGTTTCATGGTAAGGGATGGTTCTGGAGGAGAGGGCAGATTTCGGGGTGGCAATGGTTTTCTCCGAGAATATCGGATCCTTGATGGGTTGGCGGCCGTGACCTTGAGATCGAGCAAGCATGCAGTCAGGCCGCAAGGTATTAATGGTGGCGATGATGGTGAAGGTGGTTTCTGCCAAACCAAAATTAATGGCGAGACGATAATGCTCGCCTCTATGCAGTCGGGTATAGCTCTAAACCCAAATGATACTTTAACGCTGGGAACGCCAGGGGGTGGCGGTTTTGGGCGTCCCTTCTAGTTAGAGATTGGTGAGTAGCTTGACTCCCAAAGCTAGAGCAAGTAATTGGATCAAATATTCAAATTGTTTGTGAGACATGTGCTTTCCGATCTGCTGACCTAAACTCATGCCCAGTGCGATAGGAAGGAGCGTTAGAGAGCTCCAGACAGCTAAATGAATTGTCATCAATCCAGCATTCATGAGCCACACAAATTGACCGCTCCCCATTGCTATGAAATAGACGCTAATCCCAAAAATAAATGCCTCACGCCGCAGTTTGACCGCAGTCATAAATATTAGAATCACCGGAGCCGATACCCCAGTCATCCCACCAGCTAATCCGGATAGAAAACCCATTGGCCCTGCCAGTAATCGCGTAGCTCGATCGTTTAAGTAAAATGGCTGAGAGTGCCGAATAATATAATATCCGATAAGTATTACCCCGAGATATTGCGATAGCAGTTCTGGATCTGCTGACGTAAGTATAAGAATTCCAACGCCAGAGCCGGCGATGGCAAATATAGATAAATAAAAAAGTGAAAAATCCCCAGTCCAAGAGTTGCGAAAACGCCAAACTTGGTAAAAATTTGGCACCACGCTGGGTATCGCAACTAAAATGATTGCCAGGGTAATATCTGTCACGGTGGCTATTACAGGAACTGCGATTAGGGGTACCCCTATCCCCGAAACTCCTTTACAGAATCCACCAAGAACAAACGCGAATACTATTATCGTTATTTCAAGGGTTGAGATATCTAGGACCATTGGCGTGCCACAAGTTGGAAAAAACCAGTTTAGAGCGTTATTCATTCAGTGGTTCGAAACAATGATTTGACCACGCCCATATGATCTTGAATTAGATCTACGCCTAATCTTTTTTTATTTATGCGCGTCATGAATCGGACGAATCAGCAACTACGGGCGATGGCGCACATTTTGATGTACATGCATGATAAGTCAGCTGTACGACTTCGAGACTTAGAACAAGTGTAGAGTTTTTTTGGATTTGATGGCAATTGACAGGATTGAAAAGAAAATGAACCATAAAAATTCATTCGACGGTAACAATTTTTAGAGGATAGTAATTATGACCGCTATATTTAACGGCAAAATGCTCATAGATGGTGAGCTTGTTGAATCCGAGTCGGGTCAGAGATTTGAAAGTTTTAATCCGGTCAATGAGGAAGTTATAGGATCCGTGCCCCTTGCGACTGCGAAAGATGTTGAGTCAGCGTATCACGCAGCAAAGCGCGCACAGCTAGAGTGGGCGAAGACTGATATGGGTTATCGAATCAAGGTCATGACTAGGTTTGCTCAAGCGCTGGATGAACGAAAGGAGGAGATCGCAGAGCTTGAGGTTAGGGACACCGGAAATACCATTGGCCCAATGAAACAAGACGTGGTTACCGCAGCCGAGAGGATTCGCTTATACGCTGGGCTAGGATACGAGTTAAAAGGTGAGACGATTCCTGCGACGGCCTCCGGCTTGCATATTACGGTTCGAGAGCCTTATGGGGTAGTGGGACGAATCATACCGTTTAATCATCCGATTGGTTTTGCTGCCTCACGAATAGCGCCCGCATTGGTTGCCGGTAATTCGATATTGGTTAAGCCTCCTGAGCAGAGTCCCTTATCAGCCTGTATTTTATCTGAGATCTGCCAAGAGTATTTTCCTCGAGGACTCGTAAATATTTTGACCGGCGAGGGCGAGACAGGCGAAGCGATAGTGAAGCATCCTCAGATAAAACGAATCGCGTTCATTGGTTCTGTTCCAACAGGAATGCAAATACAGAATGCAGCATCCAAAGTGGCAATAAAAAATATATCTCTCGAGTTAGGTGGTAAGAATCCACTGATCGCTTGTCCTGACGCTGATATTGATCAGGTGGCGACTGCTGCTGTTAGGGGGATGAATTTTGCATGGCAGGGACAGTCCTGCGGCTCGACGAGTAGAATTCTACTTCATGAAAGCCTTCACGATGCTGTAGTCGAACGAATGGTAGATAAATTGGGCGCTTTACGTATCGGTAATCCGCTTGATCCAAATATCAACATGGGTCCCATGAATTCTAAGAAGCAATACGACCGAGTGATGTCTCTGATCGAACAGGCGAAAGATGAGGGAGCAGAATGCTTAGTTGGCGGGGGTCGTCCCGTGGGCCCAGATTTTGAGAGAGGGTACTGGATCCAGCCAACTTTGTTCCAAGGCGTCACTACATCAATGAATATATCCAAAACAGAGGTGTTTGGGCCTGTTGTTAGTATTTTTAAATGGAGTGAATTAAGCGAGGCTCTAGAAATCGCCAACGACGTCGAGTATGGGCTCACTGCCTCAATTTATACAAATGATTTTGAGACTGCTATGTATCTATCTCGCAAAGTAAATGTTGGTTATGTGTGGATCAATGGCACCAATACTCACTTCAGAAACGTACCCTACGGTGGGTTTAAGAATAGTGGTGTAGGTAGAGAGGAAGGGTTGGATGAGTTACTAAGCTACACAGAACTAAAGGCAATTAACTGGAATCCGCAGACCTCAGAGGCGCCAGGCTCGGCATGGGCTAAAAAGATATGAGTAAGCCATTTTTAACAGATATAGACCGCCCGAAAGATCTTGATAAGCGCGTTCGTTTTGGGAGCGATGTCGTGTCGGAGTAGTCACTGGATAAGGAAGCATAGATCTGGCGTGTCTCTCTGGGATGAATATTATTCCAAGATATTAATTTTGTAAAAAGCTTGGATCAGTGCTTAGTGAGTATTCCAGAAAAAAATTTGGCCAGCCCTCCGAAGTCATTTAGAGCCATGATCGCACTTACGTATTGATCTGGCCTGACAATTATGATGCACCCATTTTCTTTATCAATTCCTCTCATCTCATAGATATTTTTGCCTGGAAGGTGGTCAACGCAGAAAACCTTCTCGAAATCATGCAGCCCATACTGTCCTTTGGCTGGAGCGAGTAATCGATGCAAGTCATTTCGTTCAAGCTTTCTGTGATGGATCTGGAAAACCACTCTAAGGTCTATGATTGAATCAATTTCATAGCCATCTGGTGTGTGTGTATTGATTGGAGATGAGCTGTCTTGCGATAAGTGCTCAGCAAGCTTCCGAACCCCGCATTTTGTTGACATGGGCTCCGCTTTGCCGGCGAAAGCGAATACTCTCCAGGCGCCGTTAGCGATTATACAATGACCGATCTGCATTGGTTTGGCGTCTCCGTGTCGAATGACAGGAGCTGAGTGAAATCGTTTGCCGATGACCAGCCCTTTGGCCAGATTTTGAAAGCTTGCTTCGCCAACGATTTTTGATGGTTGGTAATGCACGGCAACTCCAGCCGTGAATTGGCCAAATAGTTGGAAATATTTTTGAAATTCCTCCGGCTCAACACCCTCAGGGTTAGCTGGAGATTTCGGTTTCGCACTGATCATACGCGCGAACTCTCGGTCAAAGTCGATTAGCTCCTTAGCTACCGCATGACGTTCTTCTGCGTATGTATTTAGAAGCTCAGGGCTTGAGTGCCCGAGCAGAACATGAATCATTTTCCAACCAAGATTCCATGTATCGTTTAGGGACGTATTCATTCCTTGTCCAGCCTTAGGACTATGAGTATGACAAGCGTCCCCAGCCAGAAAAACTCTTGGCTCTAATCCGCTCTCTCGGTCATCGAACGCGGTCGTTAGGCGTTGACCGATCTCGTATACACTCCACCACGCCACCTCTCTTACATCGATAGAATATGGCGCCATGATCCGATTAGCTGCATTGATCAGTATCTCGGCTGTCATTTGATCCCGATCGACTCGTTCGTCCTCTTTGAGCTTATCAAGCTCTATGTACAAGCGGACCATGTATCCGCCTTCCCGCGGAATCACTATTATATTGCCTTCGTGAGCTGACTGAATGACTGCCTTAAGTCTGATATCAGGGAAATCAGTCACAAGAAGGACGTCCATTACCCCCCAAGCTTGGTTTAGAGCATCTCCGACGAGTTCATGACCTATGCTTTGCCTGACTTGGCTCCTCGCCCCATCGCAACCCACCGCATATTTGCATTTTACTATCTCTATTTTTTTGGGTGCCAGAGGGTGATCTCCAGTATTTTCAAAGGTCAGTGTCACGGGATAGTCTTTCTGTGATCGATCGACTTCAACTTGACGTAAACACCTTGAATAGAAGGGCTCAATTTTCCCCGGTGATTTCTGCATGGTATCTAAGAAGTGGTCGTGCACTCGGGCCTGGTTTAAAATTACGTGCGGCATTTCCGAGAGATCATCCTCTACATCATCGATCTTCGCGCTACGGACAATATGATCTGTCTGTAACGGATCTGGTTTCCAAAACCCGACTTCGCTGACTTGACAGGCTTCTTGAATAATCTGATCGGCAAATCCATAAGCCTGAAGCATCTCTAGTGTTCGGCAAGCAATACCGTCGGCTTGTCCGACCAGTAATCGGTCATTTTTTGCTTCTGCAATACAAGTTTCAATTTCCCCAAATTGACTCAGTTGAGTCGCTAGATTTAGACCGGCAGGGCCGCACCCAACTATCATTACGTCGCACGTTTCGGGGAGCGGTCGTTTCGCTGGCGGGGATACAAAGGCATCATGGGGATCGGAGTAGCGTGGATCGCCCGGACGGTATCCGTTCAAATGAAATTGCATGAAGTCACCTTATGCTGTTGAGTCATGAGTCAACCGAAGTCGTATCTTTTTAAGAAAAGTTTGGG
>CAZFNA010000002.1:11285-44925 GCA_964520465.1 uncultured Pseudomonadales bacterium
AATTAATTCAAATAAATCTCATTTTGCTAAAAATCTTTTTAAGAAAAGTTTAGGAAATACTTAAAAGTTCACGCACGCAATGTTATTTGCAGAATGTCAAATATACAAATTTTAGACCGTTTAACTTGGGTTTTTCTGCATTCGTTTAAAATAAAAAGGCTATTCAAAAAAGCTAATAGCTAAGCACCGAATCTTATCTTTTAACTAGGCTCGTATTAACTAGAATTTTTTGAGCGTACGTGACAGAAAAACAGCTATAGATTCACTTCATATTCGAATTCAACAGTAGTATCTTAAAGCCAATTTATTTGATTCCTCGAACATCAAAGCCTGTAAGTACGAAAATGCGAAACTAAAGCATCATGGAAGTAGAGCGCAGCGTAGGACGGCCTGGTAGCCATGCTGTTCATGATAATTCACAGACTGGTATTGGCTAAGAGGTTTCCCGAAGCCAAAGGAGAATTACGTTATGAGCTTAGTGACTTTATGACCCAGTCGATGAGTGAGAGCCCTAGATCATTCATGAGAGCTAAAAAGGGAGATCTCTATGAATGTACTGACGACTGAAGTTGCGATTATTGGGGCCGGCCCCGCCGGCCTTATGCTTTCACGCCTGCTCTCATTAAATGGGATCAGTTCGGTAATCATTGAGCGTCAGTCAATGGAACACGTCTTGGCCCGAATACGCGCAGGCGTGCTGGAGCAAGGCAGCGTTGATCTGATGAGGCAGGCGGAGGTGGCCGATCGTGTCGATAGTGAGGGCCAGAGACATAGCGGTTTTCGTATAACCTACGGGGACGAAGAACTACGTATAGATATTGAAACGCTGACCGGAAAACAGGTCACGGTGTACGGCCAAACGGAGGTCACAAAGGATCTTTATCATGCAGTAATTGACAGTGAAACATTGATATTAGACTCCGTTACTGACGTGACTTTAAATAATCTGGACTCTCACGACTTAACTTTGAGCGGAACTTATCAGAATGAATTATTTCAAGTTAGACCAAAATTTGTTGTTGGGTGTGATGGCTATAGAGGCATTTCTCGCCAAGCTATACCGAAGTCTAAAAGAGAAGAGTTTGAGAGGGTCTATCCCTTCGGCTGGCTCGGGGTATTGTCAGAGACTAAGCCGGCTGATCATGAATTAATCTATGCGAGTCATAGCGAAGGGTTTGCTCTTTGCTCTATGCGGAATGAGCGATTAAGTCGTTACTATATTCAGTGCCCAGCCGATGACTCCGTCGAGAATTGGTCTGACGAGCGTTTTTGGGACACTTTAAAACGCCAAATTCCAGAATCAGTTGCCAATAACCTGGAAACAGGTCCCTCTATTGAAAAATCGATAGCACCACTGCGCAGTTTTGTGTGCGAGCCATTATCTCACGGCCGCTTATTCATAGCGGGCGATGCCGGTCACATAGTGCCTCCGACCGGGGCCAAGGGTTTGAACTTGGCCTTTTCCGATATTTACTATCTTTCGCAAGGTCTAATCGAATTTTTTGGTAGGGGAGATGAGTCGGTGCTCCAGCAATACTCGGATCGGGCCCTTGATCGTATTTGGAAGTCAGAGCGCTTCAGCTGGTGGATGACTTCTTTACTCCACAAATTTGATAATGAAGACCGGTTTGCTGAGCGTATGCGTAGAGCAGAATTCCAGTTTTTGTGCCAATCTATTGATTATCAGAAAGCACTTGCGTCAAACTATGTCGGTCTACCCTATTAATTTAGCAGGCTTGGAGCGATCGTCAGATGAATTCATTTAATCAAGTTTTATCAGATCGTTTTGAAATAAGTTTGACAAAGTCTCCAAAGGGTATCGATCAGGTTGAGTGGGACGCAAGGCTTGAGTTAGCAGCTTGTTACAGGATCGTTGCTTTTTATGGATGGACGTCTGTGGTCTACAACCACATAACCCTCAGGATTCCCGGAACTGATCATTTTCTGATTAATCCATTTGGGATGCGTTATGAGGAGATCAGAGCATCGGATCTGATACGCATTGATGTCGATGGTAATTTAATCTCAGAGTCTGAGTGGCCTATAAATCAAGCCGGTTATGTGATTCATTCAACAGTGCATAAATTCCGAGATGATTTGCATTGCGTATTGCATACTCACGAGCCTATTTCGCAGGCACTGTGCGCACTTGATCATGGATTTATACCGCTTACTCAAGAGGGTTGTCAGTTCTTTGAGCGTGTTGGTTACCACGAGTATGAGGGAATTGTTTTAGATGGATCCGAGGGGCCACTCATTGAGAGGGCTTTAGGATCAACAAACCATACGCTAGTGCTTAAAAACCATGGTCTTTTGACGGGTGGTGAAAACTGTGCGTGGGCGTTGGTGCGTCACCAAGCATTTATTCGAAACGCTGACGTTCAGCTGCGAGCGATGGCCGCAGGAAAAGTAAATCGAATCCGAGAGGATGTAATGAGTAGGACTCGTGAACAATTTGAGGGAGGCCTCGCACAGGCTGGCGCGAAGACTCGACATCCAGAGTGGCCCGCCTTGATCAGGCTAATCGATCGTCAGGACCCCTCCTGGAAACAATAAATCTGGGTGAGCCTTTTCTTGATCTCTATTTGGCTTGTCTTACCAAAGCTGTTCTGCGCATTGCACTACTAATTCAAGCTTTCTCTTCTGGTCATCCTCTGTAATCGAGTTACCTTCTTCAGTCGAAGCAAAGCCACACTGTGGGGTGATTCCCAACTGATCCATGTCAGCATATCTAGATGCCTCATCAAATTGTCTCTTCAATTGGTCCATTGATTCTAATGCGCCTGTTTTTGTCGTAATAAATCCTGCCATTACACGTTGGCCACCTTTGCTTAAGAACTTTAACGGTTCCAGCCCACCGGCACGATCTGTGTCGTATTCCATAAAGAATACATCGACCCCTGTCTGATTGAATACAGCATCTGCGACAGCGTCATAACTACCTTCAGCAGCATGTGTTGAGCGGAAATTCCCTCTACACATATGCATACCAATTGTCATATCACTGGGTCGATCCTTTATGGCTTCGTTCATCATCCAAGCATATCGTTGGATGAGCCAGTCAGGGTCCTGTCCTAGCTCTTTCTTGAAGGCTCTATGCTTTGGATCGCAAAGATAAGCGAAGAAGATGTCATCCATCTGCAGATAACGACAGCCAGCATTATAAAATGCTGCGACTGCTTTTTTATAGGCCGCTGCCAGGTCAGAAGTGTAGTGCTCAACATCCGAATACTCTGGTGGTGCAATGTCAGTAGGATCAACTCTGAAGTGACAACAGCTGGGTCCAGGAATTGAGATTTTTGGAGTGACTTTGGTCTGTTTTGCCAAATATTTGTAGTGACCCAGCATGGGGTGATCGGAAGGGAAGCCCACCTTTGAATGAACAATTGGAAATACTGGTCGGAGCTGAACGCCAGCGAAGGCGACGCCCTCTGAGCGGTCTTCTAGAGCAAAGCCATCCAGTGAGCCCATGAAATCATAGTGCCAGAATGAGCGCCTTGCTTCGCCGTCAGTAACGACTTGAAGCCCAGCGGATTCTTGTAGCTTGACTAGATCAGCAATCGCCAAATCTTCGGCTGAAGTGAGTGATTCAAAGCCGATGGACTGTTTTTCATAGAACTGTTGTCTTGCCAATTTGACCCCGGCTGGGCGTAACAGGCTACCGACGTGGTCAGCTCGGAAGGGGGGTATGGTGGAAGCGCCCATTTTTTCTTCATATCATCAAGCAATATTGCTAGCACCATAGCAGTAATCAGGTGTACTTAAGATCCTCAGCCAATCAGTTTTAATTTGGTGTTGGCAATAATGATCACTAAAACGGATGCTGTGGTAAGGATAATCCCAGCCGCCATCCAAGAATTGAAGTACTCCACTGCCCACCCTGTCACAGATGGTCCAAACAATATGCCAGCGCCTTGAACCTGCAGCATGAGTCCGTTAAATGCGGGGATATCAGATTTCTTTGATGCCATCCTCGCTATTAAAGTGAAGGCGGCTGATGGTGTCAGGCTTGTAAAAAGAGCTCCTGCCAGGATCGCACTGAATCTAATCGAATCAGGGATGTTAGGCGCGAAGACTAGCAATGCCATTAGAGGCACAGCATAGAACTGAATGCTCATTAAACGATATGGCTCTACGCCGCGATGAATTGCGACACCGGAAATAAAGTTGCCAAAAATATTTAATATGCAGAAGCCCGCCACGGTTAAAGATACTGCGGAGAATGAAACGCCAAGGCCGTCAGTTCCGTAGATTGGAATAAACTGCAACACCACGTGGAACACTAGAGAATGTGCTGCAAAAGCGCCTCCAATCCAATAAAGATGAGTCGTCCGCAGAGTCCGTTTTAAGGTTGAGATCTCGATTTTGAATACAGGTCCGTGTAAATCGTTTGGAATCCAAAGCCAAGTAGCCAACAAACATATTAAGGAAAACGAGACAGAGAACCACCAGAGTCCTTGCCAACTGTACTCAGGTATAATCGATGGAGCGAGCATGAAGCTAATCGCTGTTCCAAAGGGCATGAACGCCGCCAAAGCTCCGGTATGTTTGGCTCGAGAGGCGTCACTGGAAAACAATGAGACGGCAGTTGGTCCCGCGATCATCATGATCACCAAGCCTAGGCCTTCGAGCGCTCTTCCAAGAATCAAGAGCCCGACCTGACTGGAAATCAGAGCGACTAATCCGCCTCCAGCCGATAAACACATCGCAGCACATATTAGTCTTTTGATACCAATCCTTGGCATAAGGTTACCAAGGAACATTCCAATAAAAATTGTTAATAGAGTAAAAGTGGAGGCTAAAACGCCTCCTTCTGTCAGCGTTAAAGAAAAATCCGAAATTATTACGCCCATAGAAGGACCGAGTTTAGCTATATTAACCCCACAAACTGCCCCGCAAAAAAGTGTAGTTATGGTAATAATCCAGGATTGGATAGGGCTGATGACTGAGTCTGAAGACAAATATTTCGTCCTTAACGGTTCTAAAGAATTATTAAAAAAGAGTCTATGCCAGTTGATGGCTAAATCGTGAAGAATTTTGGTTCACCATCTCTACCCTCCCTTATTTTTCTAGTGTAACGTCAGCCTTTAAATCCTGGGTCGCAATGTGGAAAGTATTTATGATTACTGCGTTATCCTATCTCGGCGTGCACTCAGATCGGCCGGAGGCGTGGCGGCGCTTTGCGACTGAGTTATTGGGTATGGAGGTGTTGGATTCCGGTGGGAACTCATCATCATTTCGGATGGACAACCAGGCCCAGAGGCTATTCGTTTCTGATGCAAACGATTCGTCGATTATAGTCGGGTGGGAGGTCGAAAAAAAAGAGCACCTCGACTTTTTCGCCGCCAAGCTCGAGACAGCTGGACATGCAGTATTAAAAGGTACTTCGGCTGAGTCTGATCAAAGATTGGTAGGCGAAATGATTTCTTTTTCAGACCCTGCAGGAACTCGGGTAGAGCTTGTTTGGAAGCCTGAAAAGGCGGGTGAGTCTTTAAAGCCCGGCAGACCGATCCAAGGATTTAAAACGGGGCCTCTCGGCATGGGACATGTCGTATTTCAGGCAAAAGAGCCGGAGCTCCTCGCCACCTTTTATGCGGATATGCTCGGGTTTAGGCTGAGTGATTATGGTAAGAAACCCATTCCACTCTTTTTCTTTCACGTAAACGGTCGGCATCATAGTTTAGCCATCGTCGGTTCTAATCGAAATGGTTTGCATCACCTTATGGTTGAATATGAGAATCTTGACGATGTTGGTCAAGGCTATGACTTAGCAATGACTGGAAAGGCAGAGGTGGCATACACGCTAGGTCGCCACACCAATGATTTTATGACAAGTTTTTACGTGCATTCACCATCGGGATTTTTTATTGAGAGTGGTTGGGGTGGTCGAATCATTGAGCCAGATCTATGGGTTTCGGATGAGACTACACTGGGCCCTAGTTTTTGGGGTCACGAGCGTTTATACCTGAACGAAAAAGAGCGTTTAGCTTTTCGGAAGATGCGCATGGATGCCGCTGCCAGTGGCCACAGAGCCCCAGCTATTAGGGATTGTCCTTGGCTTTTTGATGGAGGCTTGGAGTCATAGATACTTTTGATGTTGCCATTGTTGGCTTTGGGCCAACGGGAGCTACCCTAGCAAATCTTTTATGTGCAAAGGGCATGCGGCCGCTGATTATTGAGCGTGAGGCGGATATCTATCCGCTGCCACGCGCGGTCCACTTTGATGATGAGGTGATGCGTGTTTTCCAAACCATTGGGATTTCTGGGCAGTTAAAAGAACATACTCTTGTAAATCCTGGAATGAAATTTTTGGATGCTGATGGTGGGCTAATTGTTGACTGGCCAAGGCCTGTTCAAATAACGGCGAATGGCTGGAATGCGAGTTATAGATTTCATCAACCAGATCTTGAGCAGTTGCTCAGAAAACGAATGCTCGAGCGATCTGGTGGGCATGTAATGCTGAACCATGAGCTTTCCAGTGTGGAACAAAACGATGGGATTGCATTGCTGTCGGTAGTGAATCGGGCCACTGGAAAACAGAAGAACCTGTCCGCCAGATTCGTGATTGGTTGCGACGGGGCGAACTCGCTAGTACGCGACATGATCGGTGGCGGCATGACTGACCTAGGCTTCCAAGAGAGGTGGTTGGTCATTGATGTTTTGTTGAAGCGGGAGCGACCAGACCTTGGCGACTTTACGGTACAGCACTGTGACCCGAATCGGCCGATGACTTATTGTAGGAACCCCGGTGGCCGAAGGCGCTGGGAGATTGCGCTTCGCAATGATGAAATTGAATCGGACGTTACTAATCATGGCCATATTTGGTCTCTTTTGGAAAAATGGATTACCCCTGAAGATGGAGAAATCGAAAGGTCGGCGGTCTATACATTTCGGTCAAAAGTAGCTAACCGCTGGCGCCTAGGATCAGCCTTAATAGCTGGAGATGCCGCACACATGACTCCACCTTTTTTAGGGCAGGGAATGTGTATGGGGATACGTGATGCTACAAACTTGGCTTGGAAATTGGCCGAGGTGATTCTAAATAATGTCGATGATGCACTGCTTGATACTTACCAAGCGGAGCAAGCACCGCAAGCTCTTTTGTACGTTGAAACTGCAATCAAGTTAGGTAGATTAATTCATTCATTAGATAGAGAAGGGGCTTTGACGCTTACCAATCAAATGCATACCGGCGCAGCGACTCTGCGGTCTATTGCGCCAAAACTTGGTAAGAGCCAGGTCATGATTGTAAAATCCGCCAGCGCTGAGGATTTGACAGGTCGACCGGCAGCGCAGCTGGTTATTGGTCAAAAGGCAGTGCCATCTGACGACATCGTTGGATTCAAGCATCTTCTGCTCTCAAAACACTCTTTGAAAGTAGATGAAAATAAATGTGTTGTTTTTGTAAGTGATAAGTATCCGGAGATCAACAGCGTGTTGACGGCAAGTGGATCTGATTTGGTTTGGATCCGGCCAGACAGGTACGTTGGCGCAGTCGTATCGACTATTGATGAGCTACCTGGGAGCATCCGCTCTCTTTTAATAACCGAGAATGGAGAAGAAGAGACTCAATGAAATTAGCATCATTAAAAATAGGTGGCCGAGATGGTACTTTGGTTGTTGTCTCGAAAGACCTGACTCGCATAGCGCCAGCAACAGGAATTGCCAAGACTATGCAAGAAGCCCTTGAGAGTTGGGACTCTTCCGCGACTCAGTTGGCTGAGTTGTCATCGCTAGTTGATTCTGGTGCAGTAGAGACTCAGCCTTATGAGCCAAAAAAATTAGCTAGCCCACTACCTCGCTCGTTTCAATGGGCTGATGGTAGTGCGTATTTGAGCCATATGCGTCTAGTCCGCAAAGCTCGCGGTGCTGAAATGCCTCCTGGTTCAGAAACAGATCCATTAATTTATCAGGGTGGAGGTGACTATTTTTTAGGGCCTGTTGAGGATATTCCCTGCGGAGATGAGGCTTGGGGCCTTGATTTTGAGGGCGAGATTGCGGTGGTGGTCGGTGACGTTCCGGCATCATGCTCGGTATCAAACGCGGCAAATTATATTCGTTTAATTATGTTGTGTAATGACGTTTCGCTACGACATGTTATGAAGTCAGAATTACAAAAAGGATTTGGTTTTTATCAATCCAAGCCAGCTAGCTCATTTTCACCGGTATGCGTTACTCCCGATGAGCTTGGCCAACACTGGACGGGAGTCAGCCTAGAGAGGAATTTGAGAACTCTATATAATGGAGTTGAATTTGGTAACGTGCCAGCGGCTGACGATTTAAATTTTGACTTTGCCGACTTGATCGCTCACGCGGCAAAAACTCGAGAATTACGAGCGGGTACTATAATTGGATCTGGCACAGTATCGCATACTGATCATGAGCGTTTTGGATCCTCATGTTTAGCCGAGAAACGGATGATCGAGATACTTCGAGATGGAGAAGCTAGTACGCGCTTCATGAAGCCCGGCGATACCGTTAGATTTGAAATGCTCGATGATGACGAGAAAAGTATTTTTGGTGCGATAGACCAGACAGTAGTTTCCGTTTAGTGGTTAAAGACGAATTGATGGGAGCTGCTTATCTACAAAAATTGAAGGTGCAATCGATAATTTTATCTAAAAAGCGGAGACAGGAACTTCTCCTTTGACGGTTGTGCGATGCATCTCACGCCTAAACCCGTTGTAGTCATTAAATGCTCGATGGAGACAGACTCGGTTGTCCCAAATAGCTACAGTGTTTGGTTCCCAGCGAAGTCGGCAGCTGAATTGCTCTTGAGTTGTGTGGGATACGATAAAATCCAGTAATGGTTTGCACTCGTGACTTGTCATCCCTTTTATCCCAATACTGTAGACGGAGTCACAATACAAAGAAACCTCGTCCGAGTGTGGATGTCTGCGAACCATTGGATGAAAGCTTCCTTCCACCATAGATTTAATATCGAGCTCTAGTTCCATGTCGCTCATTTTTGTTGTTTTCTGACTGGCTGAGCCCAGTCGATGAAGTGCGTCTACAACATTTTTTGCGGACATATGAACCTTTAAATCTTTGAGAAGATTCTTCATGATCTCGGAGAGACTCTCGTAGGCAAGCACGGCGTTGTACCAAATGGTATCGCCTCCGTATGGTGGTATCTCTACCCCGTTGAGGATGCTGATTGATGGCGGCTCGACTAAAAAAGGTGAGTCCGTGTGCCATCCTCCACCAAATATCATCTTTGACTTCGTTGAGGCTTCCTTGATCACTGGTTGGATATCCGGATGACCGGGCATGCCTGTACTGTATGCGTCGGTTCCAAATTCACCAAAATTTAGCGTTATAGACTCTTGATCCTGTAGTGATAATTCTTGGCCCCTGATAAAAATCATTTTGTGGTGGTAAAGAGCAGTTTTGAGTTCTAAGAAAGCCTCAGGGGTGAGCTGCCTCAGTTGAATATCTAGGACTTCTCCGCCCATAGCAGCTGAAAGTGGCTTGGTTGTGATGAATTCTCCAACAAAAGGTTTGTTGCGAAACGGTTCTGGCTCATTAATTAAATCCATATTGCTTAGCACCCCTCACTCTATAAGGACATGTCGATCTACTGGACAACCTATTATCAATATAATAAATGGTCAGTAATTATTCATTAAAAACTGTCTGCTCTGCTCGCCCAGTTCAGACAAGTCACGGAAAAGCTCGCAACAAAAACAAAGTTATTGATGGGAACAAAATTAAAAGCACCACCCGCACCAAGTCACTGGCTAAAAAGGGCAAAACGCCGGCGAAGGTTCTTGAAATTGGTATATCCCCAGCCATCTTGTTGATGATGAACACATTTAAGCCAACCGGCGGAGTGATCAACCCGACCTCGACCACGATTAGGGTCAGAATACCAAACCAAATGACGGTCTCCTCCTGTGACATCCCAAAATCCAGACTAATAATGACTGGGAAGAAGACTGGTATCGTTAAAAGTATCATAGCCAGGCTGTCCATCAGGCAGCCTAGGACCAGATAGAGAAGCAAAATTAAACACACTACGAATATTGGCTGTATCCCCAGTTCGGTAACGGTGTCTACCAGATAAACTGGCAGTTGGGAGAGGGCGATAAAGGAATTGAAAAATTCAGCCCCAAGAAGTACTAAAAAAATCATAGCAGTAGTAATTGCTGTATTTTCGATAACCTCTAGCAGTTTTTTGAGATTAAAATCACGCTGAAGTGCGGCAATGATCCCGGTGCCTGCTGCACCAACTGCCGCGCCCTCGGTTGGTGTAAACCAACCAAGATAAATCCCCGAGATCATCGTCACGAATATTAAGCCCACAGGCCAAATTGCCATCAGGTAGGAGAGCCGATCCCCCCATTTTATGCGTGCCACGGATGGCCCTGAGCCAGGACTGATGCGGACATAGATAGAGATGGCTACCATGTAACCAAAAGCAGCCAGTAAGCCAGGAATAAAGGCAGCAAGAAACAGTTTCGCGATATTTTGCTCTGTTAATATTGCATAAATTATCAATATAACTGATGGGGGAATTAATATCCCTAGTGTTCCACCGGCAGCGAGAGCCCCCGTACTCAGAGCATCTGAATAGCCTAGTCGCCTTAATTCAGGTAGCGCGACTTTCCCCATCGTTGCGGCCGTTGCAAGTGACGATCCGCAAATCGCGCCAAAACCAGCGCAGCCACCAACAGCGGCCATCGCTACGCCACCTCGCCGATGACCTAAAAAAGCGCTTGCACACTTAAACAAAGACTCACTCATTCCAGCGGTTGATGCAAAATTTCCCATTAAAAGAAAGAGAGGAATGACCGACAAAGAATAATTAGAAAACAGGTGCCACGCAGCTGTTTTTACTTGAGACAAAACAGGCAGCCAATCTGCAATGAGAATTGTTCCTCCGGCTCCAACGACAAGCATAGCTAGGCCAATTGGAACTCTCAGGATCAAAAGACCAAATAAGATTGGAAATGCTAATAAACCGAGACTAAGGCGATCCATAGCCTAGGCTCTTACTCGTAATAAATACTCTGCGTCTTGGGCGCACAAATAAAAGGCACATACACTCAATAAGTAAAAAGAAAGAGTCACGGGGATGATCGGTATCCAAATGGGCAACTGAAGGAGCATTGTTTGCTCGTGATATTGGTACATGTCTTGGACCCCAAGCGTCATTCTCCACGCAAAAATAACTGCAACAATTAAGAATATTAAATGTCCTAATCCGTCCAAAATCCTTAATGATCTATGCCCAAGTCCAGCAGTGAAAATATCAACTGTAACGTTGCCTTTTTTTAGCAAACACAGGGGCAGAAAAGAGGACACAGCCACAGCGCATCCAATCTCGATAAGTTCAAAGTCACCGACTAGAGGACTAGAAAATAAGAATCTACCTAGGATTGAGATGAAGTTGATGCCGACAATTACTAGCAGTGAAAAACCACCAAAAAATGCAAAGCCTAAAGTTACTTTCAAGAGCAACCGCCCAACCAGGTCGGTAGGGCGGCTTATCGTCTGAATGTCAGGATTCAGCGACTCATCTTTACTCATATTTTTTGATTAGATTCCGGGCCGTTTTTACTAAACTGGCTCCGTCGAGTCCTCGTTCACCAGACGATTTGATCCATTCGCTAACGATCTTGTCCCCTGAGTCCTTCATAGCCTTTAATGGCGCTCCAGAGATTACATGAAACTCGCCCCCAGCAGCGACAGCCAACTGTCTGGCGGGTTCTTCAAACCCATCCCAGAGTTTGCCGGCAAGCTTAGCCAGTGCCATTCCAGAATTTGCATCAATTACTGCTCTTTGTTTAGAGCTTAGGGATTCATATTTTTTCTTGTTCATTATGAATAGAAATGGTGTCGTATACAGGCCACGTTCTCCGGCGATGTCGGTATGAGATTTTGTGAGCTCATGCAATTTGAACGACGGCATAATTTCCCAGGGGACGACCATTCCATCGATTACGCCCTTAGATAGAGACGGTGCAACTTTAGGCACAGGCATACCCACGGGGGTTGCTCCCATTTCCTCCAACATTTGAGTTATTGGTCTTGTTGGGCCACGCATTTTGAGTCCCGAAAAATCAGCCTGTGATTTGATGAGCCTATTTTTTGTATGTATTTTCCCTGGTGCGTGGACGTGGACTGCTAAAACCTTGTAATCCTTTAAATCGGAGGCGCCAACTGTTTCTACGTATTCTTGAACGGCTTGGGCTGTAGCTGTAGCTGTGCCAGGCATGAAAGGTAATTCAAAAACCTCCAGATGGGGAAATCGGCCAGGAGTGTAACCCGCAACGGTCCACACAATATCGACGACCCCATCCCTGACTTGATCAACTAGCTGGGGTGGGGCGCCTCCTAATTGCATCGATGGATACATTTCTACTTTAATCTCACCATTTGACTCGGCCTCTACCTTGTCTGCCCATGGCTTAACAAATTTTGCGTTTGAGTTCGCAGGCATTGGGACCATGGTGTGAAATTTCAGCACAACCTGCTCGGCGAAGGCACTAGAGGCCAATGCCATTGCTAAACAGATTGAGGCGCCCAACTTGATTGGATTATTCATTTTTATATCTCCGCTGTGGGGGTGCATTTTAGTCAAACTATCCTGGCAACGTAACGTTTTTTCGGTAATCAGACAATACCTGCAATGGAATGGCTAGTGCTTAATATCTCAAGCGCGAGTAGCGCAAAGGGACCGTCTTAGACTAATGGCGCATAAATTCATTGTGGGATTCGCCTTAACGACTAAGGATCCTGTCCAAGCCCTTTCGCTCTCATGGTTTGAAGAAAAGAAAAATACGTTAAGCCTATTTCTCTTACGGCACGATTTAGACATTCAGTATTGTTTTATTACGAAAATATAAATGCCTCTTGGAGTGGGCATTATAAAATCCAGTTTTTGTACATCTCGGCATTCGGAAATAAATATCTCATACATAAAAATAGCTTTGTGTGCCTAGAGCTATGCGAATGGCCTTATTAGATTTTTACTCTAACTTCTATGTAGTGTAGTCAACCTTTGATCAAGACATCCTCGGGAAGTCTTTTTTTAAGAATGCGTTCGGCGTTGGGTAAATCATTGTTCTCGACCCATTGAATAGCTTTCTTGGCGGGTACATTGAGCTTTGCCCACCGTTCCAGTGCTCTTTTTCTAATTTGGGAAATTGAGAGGTTAATAAATACCCTTAAGTCCCAGAGTGCATTGAGATCTCGCCAGTTTGGCTCATCAAGTAGTAGGTAATTCCCTTCAACTATGACTAGATCATGAGAACAAGGAATTACGTGGCAGCAGTTCGTCGTCTTATCCAGCTTCCTGTCGAATGCGGGAACGTAGATCTCTTTTTTTTCTTCGAGGCGCGATATTAAATGGGCAAAGCCAGAAAGATCAAAAGTCTCGGGCGCTCCTTTCCTGTCTGCAAGACCTTTTTCGATTAAAATGGAGTTATCAAGATGGAAACCATCCATAGAGACCACCGAGCTTTTCGGCAGACCTCTTGCAATTAAATCGGCGAGGGTCGTCTTTCCTGAGTTAGGTGGCCCAGCAATTGCAATAATTGTTCTATTCTCTGTCCTTTGGCGTAGCGTTTCAATCGTTGAGATCAATGCATCAACTTGAACCTGAAAACTACTGTTGTGATCCATTTTTACTACCTTATACGCATTGATTTAAGTTACCGTAATCAGTGGTGCATTGAGTTAAAAAATTGATAAATACACTGGTCTTTTGAGGCTCCAGTCGTCTCGAATTAGTGAGCGCGTAAATTGTTGCTCGCTGCAAAGGCTCAATGTCGTTACAGACTCTTTTCAATCGGTTATTTTTTAAGTCTTTTGAGCAATACATCTCTGGCATTAATGCGACGCCTCCCCCTTGGCGCACTATTTCACGAAGCATGACCGGGTCATTGACGCTCATGAGGTTGCGCATATCGATTGCTTGTTTCCCGCCGGATTTTTTTACCAAGAAAAGCTCTCTTTGGTACCTTCGCTCACAAAATTTCAGATGGGATAGGAGGTTTGACATTTTATTTTCCCAGTTATGTTTTTGAACATACTCGGTTGAGGCTACCCATATCAGCGAGCTTTCGATAACTTTATGCGCGATCAGCTCTGAATTTTCAATTGGCCCCACGCTGACGGCTACATCGATATCTTCTGTGAGCATGTTTATGTTGAATGGAGAGACCATTACTTGAAGAACAATATCAGGGTATATCTGATTAAATTCCGCCAGTCGACCACCTACGATATCTCTGCTGAATCCCATCGGCATTGATACTTTCAAGAGACCACTTGGCAAGTTTTTTAACCCAGCGATTGCCTCGTTTGTGGCCATAACTTGTTCAAGAATAACCTTGGCGTGGCCTAAAAGTGTTTCACCCTCGCTGGTTAATCGAAGGCGCCGTGTATTTCGGTCAAATAACCGGATTCCCAAGTCATCTTCAAGGCGAGTTAAAGATCGGCTCACGGTTGATTTCGGGAGCTCGAGTTTATGGCTCGCTTTAGTGATCCCTCCCTGCTCACAAATCGCCACGAATATGGGTAAGTCATTTGTGTTCCATTTCATGAACAATCCTTCCCATTTAATAATCATTGTTGTCCATAGTGACATAGATTACTCTGGGACACGAGTAGAGAAAATGGGAGAATCACCATGGATGTAAGAGATTACGATGACGTGCCCGGAACATACCCTTTCGATAGCCGCAGCTATCAGAAGGGCTACCACGTCAACATGTTCCTGATGACTCTAAATCAAGCGAAATATCGACAGCAGTTTGCGGATAATGAACGAGGCTACCTCGAGAGTTTCAGGATGACTGAAGAGCAGAGGCTTGCTGTATTGGAACGACGGTACTTGGACTTACTGAAACTGGGCGCAAATGTCTACTACGCCTTTAAGCTGGTTTCTCACGATAAGCACCCCCCTCAGGTAATGTATGGACAGATGGCAAGCCCGCGATTAACTTTTGATGAATTTCAAGAAATGATGATCGAAGGTGGGCGCTCGATAGAGGGTAATCGATCCAAGAAGGAGTGGGAGGATGGCTAGTCTGATTGCTGGCATGGGAACTTCGCACGTGCCTGGCTTAGGCGCAGCGATGGATAACAACAAAACAAAGGAGCCATACTGGGCAACGTTATTTGAGGGGCTGAAACCCATTCGTGATTGGCATCGCACTAACGTACCTGACGTTAATATTATTGTTTATAACGATCACGCGACAGCATTTTCTCTGGATAATTACGCAACGTTTACAGTTGGTGTGGGAGACCTTTACCAGCCAGCTGATGAGGGCTGGGGGCCTAGGAATGTTCCTGCAATGCAAGGAAGTCCAGACCTGGCATGGCATATAGTCGAGTCTGTTATGGCTGAAGAATTCGACCTAGCCGTCAATGCTAGTATGGATCTTGATCATGGTTTTACCGTCCCTTTGTCCATCGCCTATGATCAGCCTCAAGAGTGGCCGGTTGCTGTAGTGCCTGTGTGTGTCAATGTGATTCAGCACCCGCTCCCAACAGCGCTTAGATGCTACAAGCTTGGTCAGGCGCTTGGACGAGCGATTGCTTCATTTCCTAAGAATATAACGGTAGGTATTTGGGGTACTGGCGGGCTTTCGCACCAGCTGGGCGGAGAGCGTGTTGGGGTGGTCAATCCTGAATTTGACAAGCTATTTCTTGATAATTTAACCAAAGATCCACTCGCCAATACTCGGCTTTCTCATACTGAATTCATACGTGAAGCAGGCTGTGAGGGTATCGAAATGATCATGTGGAACGTGATGAGAGGTGCTTTGGGAAATAAGGTTAAAGAGGTATGTCGGCTCTACCACATTCCTGTTTCAGCGACAGCCTACGGGGCTATTATTTTAGAAAATAAATAGAAAAATTGAGGTATTGAATGAGCAAGATTCGTGTAGCCGTAGCAGGGGCCAATGGAGCATTCGGGTCCAAGCATATGGAGGCCCTTTCTGTGATCGACAGTGTCGAAATTGTAGCTGTGATGGCGACTACCATGGAGAAAGCAGACAGGGTTGCTGATCAGTATTCAATTCAGAATAGATTCGATAGTTTTGATGACATGCTGACGCTTCCGGGACTGGGCGCGGTGATACTGGCGACCCCTACGCAAATTCACGCTGAGCAGGGCCTTAAGGCAATGAGCGCCGGTAAGCATGTTTTGATTGAGATTCCAATGGCCGATAATTTGCTGGACTCCGAGGCTCTTGTCGAGAAGCAGAAAGACACTGGTTTGGTGGCTATGGCTGGCCACGTGCGTAGGTTTAATCCATCTCATCAGTGGATGCACCAGAAGATTGTTGCAGGTGAGCTTTCGGTCCAGCAGATGGACATACAAACTTATTTTTTCCGTCGAACAAACATGAATGCCAAAGGTGAGCCAAGATCGTGGACCGATCATTTATTGTGGCACCACGCGTGCCACTCTATCGACTTGTTTCAATACCAGACCGGAGAGGAAGTAACCGAGGTCCATGCAATTCAGGGGCCTAAACATCAAGACTTAGGGATCGCGATGGATATGGCAATTCTGATGCGGACTGAGACAGGTAAGCTGTGCACCTTGTCATTATCATTTAACAACGACGGCCCGCTCGGTACTTATTTTCGGTACATATGCGATCGCGGCACCTATATTGTTAGCTATGATGATCTGTTCGATGGACATAATAATCAAATTGATGTGTCAGGAGTGGACGTTTCTCTCAATGGTATCGAGCTGATCGATCGTGAGTTTGTCGCAGCTATCATTGAGGGCAGGGAGCCAAATAGTTCTCTAAAGCAGTGCTTGCCTGCCATGAAAATTATGCATGAAGTCGAACAAAAGATGACGAGGTAAATCTATCATGAAGGCGCTGAGTAGGTTGAGGGGTGTGGCCGTAAAATAAGATCTTTCGAAGATTGACTATTAGAATCAATGCCTAACTAATTTTGTTATTGCAGATGATTTTTCTCGATCTTTGCATCTTTGATTTTGTACTCATATGTTGTTTAGTTGAGAGTTTCGGGAGAAGTTATGATTATCGATTGTCATGGACATTATACCACTACGCCGCCGGGCGTCGGATCTTATCGAGAGTCCCAAAAAGAAGCCGTTAGTCAGGACCCTGTGTTCAAAGGGGTTAAAGGAACGGTGTCAGTCAGTGATGATGAGATTCGAGAGTCTATAGAAGAAAATCAGTTAAAGCTTCAGCAAGAGCGTGGCACAGATCTCACGATATTTTCTCCACGTGCTAGTTGGATGGGGCACCATATTGGTAATGAGTGGACAAGCCTGTATTGGACTCAGCACCAAAATGAGATCATTCGGCGAGTTTGTGACCTATTTCCGAAAAACTTCGCGCCCGTTGCTCAACTGCCTCAGTCACCGGGTGTACCCCCAGGGAAGTCAGTCGCGGAGATTCGGAGGACAGTTGAGACTATGGGGTTTATTGGTATCAATTTGAATCCTGATCCATCTGGTGGGCATTGGCAGGATCATTCATTAGCGCATAAATCGTTTTATCCTATTTATGAAGTCATGTGCGAGTTAGATATACCAGCCATGGTCCACGTAAGCGCGTCGTGTAATGACTGCTTCCATACGACTGGCTCTCATTATTTAGGTGCAGACACCACTGGTTTTCAACAACTCGTGATGTCTAATGTTTTTAAAGATTTCCCGACATTGAAAATCATTATTCCTCATGGAGGTGGAGCTGTTCCATACCATTGGGGGCGATTTCGTGGGATCCTTCAAGATCAAGGGTATGCGCCCTTGGATCAGTCTGCCCTTCAGAACATTTACTTTGATACGTGCGTATACCATCAGCGCGGAATAGATCTTCTCCTAGACATAGTCCCAGTGAAAAATATTTTATTCGCCTCCGAGATGATAGGCGCAGTGCGCGGCATCGACCCAGAGAGTGGTCACTATTTTGATGATACTAAGCGATATATTGATAACAGTGTGAGGCTGTCTGCTGACGAAAAAGAGCAGGTATTTTGTGGAAATACGCTTCGCGTGTTTAGCCGCCTAAAGCTGGAGGGCTGATATGGCTGAAAATGTAGTTATAAAAAATGTTGATCGTGTGAGTTCAGCAACACTGGAAGGTTTGCGTGACTGTGGGGTAGCTACGGTTCATGAGTCACAGGGTCGCAGAGGTCTTCTAGCTGATTATATGCGCCCGATACAAGAGGGCGTCGCGGTGGCTGGTAATGCGATCACAATCTCTGGAGCCGCTGGTGACAACTGGATGATGCATGTCGCCATTGAACAATGTCAGGCGGGTGATATTCTGATTTTTGCACCGACCGCGCCTTCAAATCATGGATTCTTCGGAGACCTTCTTGCGACGTCTGCTCGAGCTCGTGGCGTGGTAGGGCTGATCATTGAAGGCGGCGTCAGAGATACTAAGACTTTGCGGGAGATGAATTTTCCGGTGTGGTCTAAGCATATTTTCGCTCAGGGTACGATCAAAGAGACGCTCGGCTCGGTCAATATTCCAATCGTTTGTGCCGGGGAAATCGTGCATCCGGGAGATGTTGTGGTCGCAGATGATGATGGGGTTTGTGTCGTTCGTCGAGCAGAAGCCGCAAGCGTTCTAGCTGCTGCACAGGATCGTGAAGTAAAGGAAGAAGCGAAGCGGGTGCGTCTTGCGAACGGCGAACTGGGTTTAGATATTTACAATATGAGGGTGCGCCTCAAAGACAAAGGGCTCAAGTATGTCTAAAGGGGTCCCGTGTGTTTGGATGCGAGGCGGAACCTCTAAGGGAGGTATCTTTCACGCCCGTGACTTGCCTCTAGATGTGGCAGAGAGAGATCTGTTTTTACTCGAAATCATGGGCTCGCCTGATAATCGTCAGATTAATGGGATGGGTGGAGCTGATCCTCTTACTTCTAAAATTGGTGTTGTAAAAAAATCTAATCAATCTGAGTGCGATGTTGATTATTTGTTCCTTCAAGTATTTGTTGATCAAGGTATCGTGACCGACGCTCAGAATTGCGGAAATATTCTTGCAGCTGTCGGACCCTTTGCTATTGAGCAGGGATTAGTTCGGGCGGATGGTGCTGTGACACGTGTTTCGGTATTCATGGAGAACACCAAACAGATAGCGGTTCTGACGGTTCAAACTCCAGATGGAGGTGTTACTTATAAGGGTAACGCTCGGATTGACGGGGTGCCTGGGACTTCTGCTCCAATCACATGTGAATTTAGAGAAACTGCAGGATCGACCTGTGGGTCCCTGTATCCGACTGATAATTTAAAAGATGTCGTAAATGGTGTAGAGGTGACTCTCATCGATAATGGAATGCCTGTGGTCATTTTGAATGCTTTTGACTTTGGCATTTCAGGCAGAGAGTCACGTAATGAAATGGATGCAAACTCTGAACTCAAGGCAAGGATTGAGGCAATTCGGCTCAAAGCTGGACCGATCATGAATTTAGGGGACGTGACAGAAAAGTCTGTGCCAAAAATAAGTTTGTTGAGTTCTCCAACTGAGGGTGGATGCATATCGACAAGGACTTTTATTCCTCATCGATGTCATGCATCAATTGGTGTGCTGGGAGCCGTGAGCGTGGCAACGGCTTCAATTATGCCGGGCACAGTAGCGTTTCCGTTAGCTAACGTACCGGAAGGTAAACAGAAAATATTGCCAGTCGAGCATCCAACTGGAGAAATGACGGTCATAGCCAATATGGAGGGTGACACTTTTAAGAGTGCTGCGCTGCTCAGAACGGCTAGAAAATTGTTTGATGGAACAATTTACCCTTTAGAAAAGTGAGAAAACCATGGATCCAGATTATCTTCCGTTTCATCCAAACCCTAAAAAACCAGCTTATGCTCCGCCGTTGGGTGCAGTAGACGCCCACTGCCACGTTTTTGGACCGTCTGATTTGTTCCCTTACCATCCGAGGCGAAAATATACGCCCTGTGATGCGCCAAAAGAGAAATTATTTGAGCTTCGCGATCACCTCGGCTTTTCAAGGAACGTTATAGTTCAGGCGAGTTGCCATGGTTCAGATAATACGGCCTTGATTGACGCGTTACATTCTTCTGGAGAATTAGCCAGGGGAGTCTCTGTATTGTCGCCTGAGGTAACTGACCAGGAACTTAAACAACTTGACGAATCAGGTGTAAGGGCTGTCCGTTTCAATTTTGTAAAACGGCTTGTTGATTCAACGCCTAAAGAAGTGTTCATCGCGCTAGCCAACCGAGTAAAGGCCCTCGGGTGGCATGTCGTGGTTTATTTTGAGAGTCCTGACTTAACTGATCTTCGTCCATTTTTAGAGTTATTGGCCAAGGATCAAGTTGTAGTAGTTGACCACATGGGACGTCCTGATGTTGGGAAGGGTATAGCTAGCGAAGAATTCGAGGCATTTATATCTTTACTTAGAAATAATGAGAATATCTGGACGAAGGTTAGTTGCCCGGAACGGCTTACTCAGCTAGCTCACGACTACTCCGACGTCGTACCCTTTGCCAGGGAACTAGTCGAGGCTTTTCCTAATAGAGTTTTATGGGGCACGGACTGGCCACATCCAAACATGAAGTCTCACGTGCCTGATGACGGTAATTTGGTGGATGTTATTCCAAAAATCGCCTTGACGCCGAAGTTGCGGCAGCATTTATTGGTGGATAATCCAATGCGTCTGTATTGGGCGGATTAGATGCGCAAGTATGCCAGCCAAAAGCTTGTAGTGAACCACTGAAATATTGTTGCGACCGTAAGTGACCTTTCGTTGGCCATAGTCAGCTGATCCAAGGCTAGGTCTGAACGATTATCACCATGGAACGAATTAAATAATTGGTTTTTACAAAATCATTTGTAGACATTAGTCAAATTTTGAAAGGATACGATGCAGGTGGATGCTGTAGTTAATTCGGTTTTGAGATCTTTATTACCTTCAAAAATTTCTTCAAAAACCCAAAAATTATTAAAAAATATTGCCTTATTGCTTGGTTTATTAAGCGCTGTCGCAATTATTTTCGATTGGTATCCACTAACTATGTTTTTGTCTTTTCCGTTTTGTTTGATTTGGATTTACTGTGCTTGGTTACAAACCGAACCCCAATTAAAATGGGTTAATTTAATTTTTCTCTTTATTTATTCTTACGGCATTACACGGTATTTTTTAGGACTTTAGAGCAACCATAAATTTGAAAAACATCTTACATAAAATTTACAAAGTACTTACCTAGTAAAAATAAAATAAGGTAAAACAATATGATGAGTCAAAGGTCCTATATTTGATGCTTGGATCGTATGTTTAAACGGGTCGGAATTTTTGGCGGCGGCTCTTTGGGTTCGGTGATTGGTGCTGTTTTTAAATTAAGCGGCGTCGATGTAACGCTGATCGGTAGGAAAAGTCAGCATTTGCAAACGGTTAAGCAGAAAGGTCTTTGTTTAGCCGACAGGTTTTCAGAGAGTCAGGTAAACATACCAGTCGCGTTATGTGAGGATGAACCTCGGGCCCCGTTTGATCTTCTTATCATCTTAGTAAAGACTTTTGATACTCACGATGCCATTCAACAGATCTTAAAATGCATGGATGATAGATCAGTGGTTCTTACTCTTCAGAATGGCCTGGGCGCGGAACGGATACTTGTTGATGCGTTGGGGCAAGACAGGGTAGTGATCGGGAGAACCTTTATAGGTGGTGACATCACAAGACCTGGCCATGTGGCTGCGGGTTATCTGAACAAGTTAACGACAATTGGATTCAGCGACGGATCTGACAGTGAGTTACTGATTTGGGTTAAGGATCTGTTTGAAGCCTCCGGTCTTCAACTGAAGATTTCGAACAAAATCTGGGGGACTGTCTGGGATAAGTTACTTGTGAACGTGGGTACAGGTGCTGTATCAGCTATTTCAGGTTCTTGCTACGGGGAGCTTTACCAGTCAGAGGAACTAAAGCATATAGGGTGTGATTTAATAGCTGAAGGTATCGAGGTCGCGAACATTAAAGGGATCGAGCTGTACTGCGCAGACCCCGAAGAAATTTGGATCTCGGCTGGTTTGGGGTTGCCCTATCATTTCAAAAACTCAATGCTGCAAAGTATCTCCTCAAAGAGGAAAACAGAGATTGACTTTATAAACGGAGCAGTCGTTGATGTGGGTCGTAAAGTTGGGGTAAAGACCCCAGCTAATGCTGTGGTGGTCGATTTTGTTAGGGCTAAAGAATCGAGTTATCTTGACCGCAGGGATTGAGAGTGAGGCGCAACCTCAAGTAGTCTAAGAATTATGTCAAATCAAGAAACGATCAGGTTATAAATCATACTTACCAAGATCTTTACAGAAAGGACGCTCAAGAATGGTGAAAAAAGTCAAACTTGGAGATGTAGACGTCTGTGCAATAGCGTACGGATGTATGGGACTATCCCAAGCTTATGAGCCATGTAGTGATGACCAGAGTGTTAAGACACTGAACGCCATACTGGATATGGGCTATGATCACCTTGATACCGCTGCACTATATGGGTTTGGAAGGAATGAAGAGCTTTTAAATAAAGCTATAGGGCACCGTCGCTCTGAGTATTTTTTGGCGTCTAAAGGCGGATTGTACCGAGACGCCAGCGGCAATAGAGAAATTAACGGCCGCCCTGAAGTGATCAAAAAAACCTGTGAAGATAGCCTCAAGCGGCTGGGCACTGACAGTATTGATCTTCATTATCTTCATCGCATAGATCTCAATGTCCCAATCGAGGAGAGTCTTGGAGCATTTATTGAGTTACGCGACGCCGGAAAAATTCGATTTATCGGCTTATCAGAACCGTCTTCTGCGACGCTCGAACGAGCAACCAGTTTCTGTGAGATTACAGCGGTGCAATCTGAGTTATCTCTATGGACCCGTAAGCCAAATGATTCCATTTCTGATCTTTGTGCAAGTAAGGGCATTGCCTTTGTTTCATATTCGCCACTGGGCCGGGGATTCATGGGTGGTCAGATTCGAGACATCTCTGCTCTCGGAGACAAAGATATAAGACGCACTATGCCAAGATTTCAGGGTGAGCAGTTTGTGCATAATCTCAAAAAGTTAGACGAGCTCGACGAGCTAGCAAGAAATGAAAACGTGTCAGTCGCGCAACTTTCATTGGCTTGGGTTCTGGCGCAAGGGCCTCATGTGATTGCTATTCCGGGGACAAGATTCGAAGGCCGTGCTCGCGAAAATCTTGCTGTAGCTGAGTTGAACTTGTCCGATAGTATTTTACAAAAGGCTGGAGAAATAATAAGCCCTGAAACCGTTCTTGGAGAGCGGTGGTCAGACAAAATTCTTAGGGAAGTTGACTCGGAACAGGGCCGATTTGCTGACTTATTCTAAAAATTTAGCGCGCTGGTTATTAAACTCTCAGAGAACTAATTTTGATCGAATATACTACATTCCTTTCTGGGAAGGTTCGGTACATGGGCGAAAGTCACATATTTGCGGCACCAATAGCCCAGCCTAAATGAAAGTCTAATGAATATCGCTTCACAGGTGATGAAAGAGATGTCTGAAAATTGTCTATAAAATATATTTCTAGGAAGTCGAATAGATTACCCGCCAGTAATAAAACTTTAAAGGTGAACAATGGTATGTTTACTCGATCAAGGTCCCAGTTAGATAATACTTTTCCAGTTATCGATGGGCGACAACTATGTCAACCAGTGCGGGTTTACCTGTTTTGACCACCTCAATAGCGCGTTTTAGGGCCTCCGAGATGTCAGAGGATCTGGTGATCGGTCCCTCTCCGTACATTCCCATCGAACGAGCTAAAGCCCCAAAATCTGGCTCTGGGTCAAATATATCCATGCCAATATGCGCCTTATTGACGTCAGTTCCTCTCAATTGGGCCA
Source organism: uncultured Pseudomonadales bacterium (assembly GCA_964520465.1). Classification (GTDB taxonomy): domain Bacteria; phylum Pseudomonadota; class Gammaproteobacteria; order Pseudomonadales; family Litorivicinaceae; genus HIMB30. The sequence goes on from CAZFNA010000002.1 coordinate 35,109, forward strand.
TACGCTCTTGATGTTCCCAGTCATTAAAATATGCTCTGTTATTACACATTATAATCAGGATAGGAATTTCATGTTTCGCGGCTGTCCATAGGGCTCCCGCGTCGTACATGAGGTCCCCGTCGGGCTGAAAATTTAGGACTAGTTTATCTGTCTCACGATAAGCGAGGCCTACACCAAGAGACATTCCGATCTGAGTGGATGTCCCGAGAGACCGACCTGCGTGTCTGTAGGGTTTGTCAAAGTCCCACAATTTACGAACCCACTCCCGCGCTGTGCCAGTGGCCAAAACCCAGTCTTCGTTCTCAATTACTGCTCCTGTAATTAATACGAGCTCCGCGTAACTAATCGGATCCGAACCTCGTTTATCTTCTGCAACTTTTTTCCAGTCGCTGAATATTCTGTCGTGCCGGTTCTTGAAAGACTGGAAACGCCTATTTCGTGCTTCAGTCAGTGTTCGATTATTATCTAATTTTGACTGGGCGATTCTAGTCATCTCAGGCATAGCAAGCCGAGGGTCGCCAAGAGCGACATGTTGTTTGGGTTGATAACGTCCATAGTCAAACGCCCAGGACGAAATTTCAAGCTCAGCGAAACCAATCTCCATCCAGACGCAATCATCAGGAACGTAAGATGTAACTTCGCGTGTAGTAGATTCGAGTTTATGAGTCGGTTTTTCCCAGTCTCTTACATCGATTCCTAATATTACGTCAGCTTCCTTAAGAGACTCATGATCCATAGAGATACAGAGAGGGTGTTGGTTTGGAAAGGCGAGGGAGTTATTAATATCCCAAACACCGCAGCCCAGTGTTTCAGCAAGGGCGACTAACTTTTCAAAGTTCCCTGGCTGACGCCCAATAAAGTCAACCAAAATGACTGGATGTTTGGCGTTCAGGATAGCATCAGCCATACCGTTTAATGTGTCTGGATCGGCACCCATTGGGGCGGGTGTCTTTTGCATATCTTCGGGCGGCATTTCAAGGTCTGTGCAGGTAAGTTTTTCTTCTTGAAGCCATGCGTCGTAACACATATAAATGGGCCCAGCTGGTTCTGTAACCATAGCACTGTAGGCCCGCATAAAGCTTTCCGGAACGCCCTCGATTGCATACGGCTGATAGTCCCATTTAGTGAAGTTTCGAAGCGCCTCGCCTTGAGTCAAAGCGGAATGAGACCAGTCGATATGAGGCCTTCTTTTCCCCTCGTGCATAGGCCCCGTGGCTCCCATGATAAAGATTGGAGCTCGATCGATGTAGGCATAATAGACGGCCATCTGCGCATGCAACATACCTACAAGGTTGTGGAGAATTACCCCCATGGGTTTTCCAGTTGCCCTAGCGTAACCGTGTGCAATTTGCACCGCGATTTCTTCGTGTTGGCAAACCATTAATTCTGGATCGTTTTCGCCATAGTTAACAATTGAGTCATGTAATCCGCGAAAACTTGCCCCAGGATTCATAGAGACATGCTTGATGCCGTATTGCTTGAGCAGATCAACAATAACGTCAGATTGATATTTTTCGTATTTATCCCTGTCCAAGAAGGCTCTCCTTGAGAATGCCAAGTCTCACTATTGCAGGATCAGCAGTCCATGACGACAAACAAATTGAAATGACGGTGGGACTATTTTTAATTTAGCCAGACCGATGAATCTTTGATGACCAGACTGCGGCTAACATTGAAAAGAAGGCGATTACGACGAGAACATTGATCCCGGTGATGGTGTTTTCGTCGGCCCCTAGCCAAATGGCAATAGTTCCAGAGGCGCCACCGGCAATCATTTGCATGGCCCCGACCAAACCCGTCGCGGAGCCTTTAAGTCTTGGAACAGCAGAAGACGCTAAAATGATAGAGTTGGCGATAATGACACCATTCGAGAGTCCAACAAATAACATCGGGATGGCCAGACTGATCGGAGACTCAGGCATGGCCAAGTACCAAAGCTCCATTAGAAGAAGACTGCATAGCGACGCTGTTGCACCGACTAATGTAATTGTTTCAATTTTGTAGGTGGCGAGAAGTTTTTTGTTGACAAGATTTCCAGCGACATAACCAACTGAGGTCGCGGCCATCCAGAAGCCGAACTCTTTGGCGCTAATATCCATCCTTTCGAAGGAGTAGGCGATGAATCCCATGAGTGCAAAGAAGACCGCAGTTTGAAATGCTGTGGTTAGAGCGCTAGACATAAATTTCGGTGTACAGAGGAGTTCGCGGTATCCATTCCAGACATTGCTGAGGCTCAAAATATGCTTGGGTTCATGTGTCTCATTAATTTTATATTTTACTAGGTATGAGAGTAGTGCACCTGTTACCGCCAGTACCAAAAAGGATCCTTGCCAACCAGCAATTTCTGCCAGTATACCGCCTAGAGCAGTCCCGATGACTGGAATCACTGCCATCATGGCGATGATTGTAGACATTGCTTCGGCTGCTTTTTGTGTCCCATAAAAATCCACTACGATCGATCGAGACATTGCCACAGCTGCTGCAGCACCAAAGCCTTGAATCACTCTGAAAATAATAATACTTTCAATCGATTCTGATGCCGCCGCCCCAATACAGGCAAGGCAGAAAGCAATCGATCCAGCTAGAAATATGGGTTTCCTGCCAAAATGATCCGACAGAGGCCCCAGAATCAACTGCCCAAGCGCGATTGAGAGAAGTAGTGTTGTAAGAACTAGCTGGGCAAGGTTTGAGTCGGCCGAAAGATCAATTGCGAGAGTTGGAATGGCCGGTGCTACTAGCGTTACTGCGAACGGAGCTAGCCCTGCGCCTAGAGACAAGACCCAAATAGGTGGTGGAGTTGGATAATTCAAGCAAAGGCCCTTAAAAGATGGATGATATGAAAATCAACTAGATTACTCGAAGCTTTTTTCCCTCGGGCAGATCTGAAATCCGTTTTACCGGCGAAGACTACAGGTCTTTTGTCACGTTATGATGAATTGAATTAGGAGTTGATCTGTGCATACACCATTCGAGAAATTCAAGATACCAGTAATCGCGTTTTTAGGTGCGCGAATTTGCTTTGGCTTATCGACTCAGATGGTTGCTGTGGCTCTTGGGTGGCATATTTATGAAATTACGGGCGACGCATTTAAGCTAGCGCTTGTAGGATTATTCTTCGTTCTGCCGATTTTCCTATTTTTCTTTGTGACAGGCTATGTTGTCGATCGTTACCGGCGCAGGGATATCCTGATTGTTGCAACAACAGTCGACGCTATTGCCTTCGCGGGGATGGCGCTCGCATTAAACTCCAGCCATTTTTCAATAGATTGGCTGTATTTATTCATATTTATTCATGGTGCGGCACACGCATTTTTTTCACCGGCGCAGGCAGCCTTCCTGTCCAATTTAGTGTCACCATCCATTTTACCAAAAGCGATCGCATTGAATTCCACCGTTGGACACTTGGCCACCACAATTGGTCCTTTCGCAGCAGGTGTTTTAATCACAGTCGTTGATCGTTATGTCTACTGGTTAATGGTCGTCATAGTAATGCTCTGTCCGCTCTTTTATGCTTTTCTACCTAACGTTCCTGTGCCGTTTGAAAAAAATTCACGCACACTCAAGGCTGTTTTTGGTGGAATACATTATTTACGGGCCAACACTATGGTGGCTGGCGTTATTTTATTTGATTTAGTCATAGTCCTGTTCGGGTCAGTGATCGCCTTACTGCCGATCTATGCTGTTGATATTCTAGGAACTGATGCTGATGGCTTGGGGCTATTGAGGGCAATGCCTGCGATAGGTTCAGTCCTGGTTGGGTTCACGCTGGCAAGGCTTAATCCGATGCATGGCGTTGGTCACAAGTTATTTTTAGTGTTAGTTTTGTTTTCGTTTTCGACCATTATATTTGCAGTTTCAGAATCGCTTTTTATCAGTTGCCTAGCACTTTTTCTTTATGGGGCGGTCGATATGGTAAGCGTGAACATACGTATGTCCATGGTTCAACTTGGCACTCCTGATGAGCTGCGAGGTAGAGTCAACGCAGTGAATTCCCTGTGCACCTCAACGTCTAATCATTTGGGTGCGTTTCGCGCTGGTTGGTTGGCCTCTGTCATTGGTCCCGTCTCCACTGCAGTTCTGGGGGGGGTTATTGCATTAAGTATCTCAACTTGGGGGTGGTTAAAATTTGTAAAAATTCGCGAATTAGATCGTATCGAAGATATCGATCCAGACAAGGTGTAAGTGATGGAACGTCATAGTTCGATGCGGAGCATCGCAATTGTAGGTTTCATTACGATTGTGAGAACCGAGGTTAGGCGATTTACTCGGATCTGGACTCAGACGCTGGTTCCGCCGGTAATTACTATGGTTCTCTACCTCTATATCTTTGGGTCTGTCATCGGCCGTAAGATTGGCTCCGTAATGGACATGCCCTACATTCAGTTTATTGGTCCTGGCATCATTGCGATGGCCTTATTAAATAGCGCCTATTCAAACGTCAACAGTTCATTTTTCAGCTCGAAAAACCATCGTTTTTATGAAGAGATGTTTGTAACCCCGATCCCAAGCACAGCGATTGTCCTGGGTTATTTAATGGGTGGAATATTTCGGGGTCTGATCGTGATGTGTCTCGTCGCCTGTGTCGTTTATGCTTTTAATCCTTTTGTGATTCATAACCTATCGGTCTTAGTGCTGGCTGCTGTGATGACGTCTATTATTTTTGCGTCGTTGGGAATGCTCAATGCAATTATTGCTGGAAGCCATGACGAAGCGAATTGGGTTAATAACTTTATCATTACGCCACTCACGTACATGGGCGGTGTATTTTTCCCAATGTCCTCGTTGCCAGAAATTGTGCAGCCTATCGCCGAACTGAATCCTATTTTGATGGTTGTCAGTTCATTCAGGTTCAGTATTCTGGGAGTGGAGGGCGGACCGATTTTTCTTCATCTGATGGGTCTAATGATCTGCGCGACAGGCCTCGTATTAATACTTACGACCATGGTTGAAAGACGGTATAAGCTAGGGGATTGAAGCTCTACTTTTTCCATGCGTTTACTAGGGGAGTGTTACGTGATGGGCGCGGAAAAATCTGTTCTTCTTGGCAACCTAACGCTGCCATTAATGGCGTGTCGTCATACTTCCATCTATCGGCGACGAACCTGCAACCGGTCAGTGCGCTTGATTCATCTGAGGCGAGCCAAACGATTATTGGTCTGATCGCTCCTGGATCAATTCCGTGACCTGAGATTTTTCCTGTTCCAAACTTGGTATCGACGGCTCCCCCTGGCGATAAAGAATTAACTGTAATGCCTGTCCCGTAAAGCGCCTCAGCCCAGGCAATGGTCGCTGCCTCAAGCGCCGCCTTAGTGGGACCATAGGGCGTCCAAGCCCCGCGATGCATCGAGTCTGTTCTTTTTGAGATATTAATTATTCGCCCATCTTTTAGTAGTCGCATGTGCGGTAAAGCAAAGTGTAAGAGGTAGTAGGGGCCTGTGAGATTTGTATCGATAATCTCTGCTATGCCGCCTAGATCATGGTGGCTGATATCTGTTGAGGCTTCACCTTTGTGGGCGTAACGGCCTGCTTTACCGGCATTGTTGATCAGTATATCGACAGAAGGGAACTTAGAGAGATGACTACTGACTGCTTCATCACAATCGTTGGAATTTCCGACGTTCGACATGATTGGATTGACTTCAGCCCCGCTAGCCCGAATGAGATCTGCAGCCCTATGAAGCTCTTCTTGAATTTCGTCATGAGACTCATCCGACCCGGGCGCACACGTTATGCTGAGCCCATTCAATCCTGAGTCAGCCATGGCTATTGCCATTTCTAAGCCCAAGCCTCGGCTCGCTCCAGTAATGAAAGCATATTTATCTTTTAGCACGTTACTCAGCCTCCTCCTGTCGTTTGTAGTATATTGGACTTAGACGCTCAACTAGGTAAACAAAGAGTTAACGACAATCAAGTCAGAATAAGATTGGTCGGTGCTGATTTAAGTCATTAACCTTGAGTGACAGTTTTTTATGTAATGAGGCAGATTAATGAACGTGATGAAAATCGTATCGGTATTGGGCTTGATTTCCTTTACATCTCAGGCATCGGCTCATGGAGATCATGGGGCGATGCTTACAAGCCAAATCGCCCTACATGGCTTCACTGGAGAGCATCTTTTTGTAGCTTTAGGGGTTGTCACCGTTGTTGGATTTTTGGTTTCGTGTCTGGGCCAAGGCGACAAAGCCTAGACTTTTTGCAGTGAATAATGTGGGCCGCATAGCGGCCCTTTTTATTTATGCCTTAGGAGGAAGATCTTCTAACTCTTTTTCATAAGCGTCAGTCATTTGAGTTGTTAACCCGTTTTTGGATAGCGCTTCCTTAAAAAGATTTCTAACTTCTTGGGTTTCGTCAGCATAGTCAATCTGGTGGCCTCCAATTCTCTTACTAATCCATGCCTTAGGGACGCCTTGAGCGTTTCTGATTGCCACTCCTTCATATTTAAACGCGAGGTAGCGGGCTGGCGTCTGTCCAGTGTTGAAGTGTTGGTGAAACCACATGTTAGGAGGAACAATCATCGTTCCTACCTCCCACTCAAAACGTTCGGGCTCCCCACCCTCAGGCCACATTAAAGAAAATCCTGATCCACTTAAAATTATAACGTGAGCACCGGGACCATGGGCATGAGCCTTTTTGTAGGTGCCAATCGGGAACTGTGAAATATGGCTATTGAGGGAACTTTTTGCAAAATTAAACCGAATATGACCGCCGCCAGCCCCACGCTCTTTTGCTTCAATGAGGGGAAGATTCACGCCGTCTGGAACAAAATTAGTTTCTAACAGCAGGCCTTTTTGTTCGCCCTTAGCTGAGAAAAACTCTGGATCACCGCTGAATCGTTCTGGAAAATCGTATCTTGTATTAAAGACAAATTCGGGGTCTCCGTACGTATTGATGATGGGAGGGGCATTGGTAACGGCGACATACCGCGCAGGTTCTGAGCCTGAGAGATTATAGTGTTGGTGAATTGTGTTCAGCGGTATGGCAAATAAAGCACCTGGCCCCCATTCAAATTCGACCTGTGCTCCGGCAAAATTTTTAACAGTTGTTTTACCGTATCCAGAGAGAATCATAACTGTTTCTTCGAAAAGCTGGCTTTGTGGAGCTAGTTTCTGGCCTGCAGGTATTTCGCAAACATAACAATCGTTTGTTGTGCGCGAGGCGTCGTGATTTATGTACACGCCTGACCCACCGCGGCGCGCCCATGGTTTTAAGTCGATGCGATTTAGGTTTTGGATGTAGAGAGCATCGACGATGTCAAGTCCCTCTCCACGAACCCATTTCAAATAAGGGGTGTCTTTTTCTTTGGCAAATTTCTTTGCTAGTTCTTCCGATACAATCGCGTCTTTAGTCATAGATTCCCTTGGCTTTAACAAATGCGTAGTGATTCTATTCACCCGCCAGATAAAAAAATGTCTTCAATAGATCTGGCATAGATGGTAGCAATGATCTCCATAGATTTGAGACCTATGTTTGGTCTTGAACAAAACATTCTTATTATGGGGGCGAACAGCTTTGGCGAAGCCGGATAATACAGGCCGCGAAAAAAGTGAGGATGAGCATGCCTTGGCGGACCATGACTATGGTATTTTTTCTCAGCATACGCACGAGCGCGGACACCACTACGACCACGATCATGATGAAGACTTTGATGGTGGGCCGTTAGAAGACAATCCACTTTGGCAACAGGATAATATATTTTTATCGACTGTTGGAATCGATATTGGGTCATCCAGCACCCAAGTTGTGTTTTCGCAGATACATCTAGAGCGTCAAGGGGAGGCGCTGAGTTCCCGTTATGTTGTTGTTGATCGTCGTCTATTGTACCAATCTCCTATCTTCTTTACCCCTTATTTGGACGCCATGGAAATTGATGCGACGGCGCTGGGCGCTCTTGTGGACCAGGCGTACGGAGAGGCTTTAATCACACCTGATGAGGTTGATATCGGTGTTGTTTTGCTCACCGGAGAAGCCCTCAAGCGGCTCAATGCGGGAGCGATTGCTCATGTTATCGCGCACAAAGGAGGCGATTTCCTTAGCGCCAGCGCTGGGCATCATATGGAGGCGAATCTTGCTGCTCATGGCTCAGGGGCAGTCGAATTATCTGGCAAAGAATCTTCCTTTGTATTGAATGTTGATATTGGGGGTGGGACTACTAAGCTCACACTGATTAAAAAAGGGAGTGTTATACAGACTGCAGCTTTTCATGTTGGGGGGCGTTTGCTCGTTTGGGATGAGCAAAACCTAATAACGCGAGTCGAGCCTCGAGCGCTAGAACTGTTATCGGAGATCGCAGATGATCTTGCTGTTGGCAGCTTCGTTTCTCAGGAGACAGTCGATCACATTGGCTTGGCTTTAGCGGAGATTGTCGTTGATGTGATTACGGGGCATGAACGACGCGATGCAAAATGGTTGACTGAGCCACTGCTTCCGCCCGATAAGCTCGAATCTATTGTTTTTTCGGGAGGTGTCTCGGAGTATCTAGCTGACCCTGACCTGAAGGGGCACAACGACATCGGCCTGTGTTTAGGACGCTCTATAAAAAACATAATAAGCGAAAGCCAGATTCAACAAAAAATTGTGGCGTCTGCCGGTGGGATAAGAGCTACCGCGCTCGGTGCGTCTGAGTTTAACATTCAAGTGAGTGGAAATACTGGCTACATATCTGATCCTGGCGCATTACTTCCACGAAAGAATATGCCGGTGATTAGGCTGGCAATCGATGCTGGCTCTCTATCCTCAGGCGAAGTTGAACTTGAATTAATTCGTTCGATTGAGAGTTTTGATTTAACTGATTATGAGCAATATGCCTTAGCGTTTGAGTGGTCAGGTGAGTTTGATTACGTTTCACTCAAAAAGTTTTGTGAAGCAATTTACAATTTTACAAAGATTGAATCGGTATTTACGCCAGGCAACGCATTATATTTACTCTTTGACCGAGACTTGGCGCAGAGCGTGGGGCGTATTTTAACGCAAGAGCATGATCTCAAATGTCCACTGTTGGTGCTTGATGGTTTGAGGTTTAAGGAGTTTGAGTTCGTTGATCTGGGGCGTGTCAGACTTCCCTCTCGAACTGTGCCGGTGACTGTAAAGTCACTCTTATTTCAAAGCCATGGCATGTCTTGATAGGAGGAGATAACCACATTGAAAGGCCAAGTAAAAAAATTAAGCATTTGCGGGTTGCAAGTATGACTTATTGTTTTGTCTTACACACAAAATTCTGTCTCGACATTGGTTGAATGACGTCATGACAAACAAAGGAACTGCCCGATGATGTTGGCCTTATCCACGAAGTATTAATATTAAGATAGGATCAATCGCGACTATGCAGTCCGGCAAGTAATAATCGGTATGCAAAAAAAGATTTAATGATCCGTTGTTGAAGCCAAACTAACAGCTGAAAGACGAACGCAGATAAAGGAGAATAACCAGTTGAATGATGATCGCCACTTTGTTGTTATCGGAGCTAGCCAGGCCGGGTGTTGGATTGCAAAAACGCTCCGAAAAGAGGGCTTTCTGGGCCGGATCACATTAATTGGTGAGGAGGCTTATTATCCCTATGAGCGACCGCCTCTCTCTAAAGATGTTCTCCTCGGGAGTGCCAGTATCGAAAGCACATATTTCTGGCCTCCAGAGTCATATAAAGAAGATAGAATTGATGTTCGGTTAAACACAACAGCCATAAAAATTCAAAAAGAGGAAAAGACTGTTACGTTGCAGAGTGGCGAGATGATTCATTGGGATAAGTTAGCAATTACAACTGGGTCTCGTGTTCGTCAATTAGACAACGTTAGCCCAAACCTGAGGGGAGTCCACTACCTAC
>CAZFNA010000002.1:44935-74500 GCA_964520465.1 uncultured Pseudomonadales bacterium
GCGATTCGAAGAGCCGCTCAGAAAGGCGGTAACGCTGTCATAATTGGGGGCGGCTGGATTGGTCTTGAGTGTGCTTCAACTCTCAAAAAACTAGGTTGCCACCCAATCGTTGTAGAAGCTTCTGAACGCTTGTGCATGCGAGCAGTGACCCCCGAGATAAGTGAGTGGATGCAAAGGTATCAAGAATCTAATGGAGTAGACGTAAGGTTAAGTACACGCGTTGAAAAATTTAACGGCAGTGGTTCAGTTAGCAGCGTTTGTCTCTCCGATGGCAGTGAACTTGATTGCTCAATTGTGATTGTTGGGGTAGGAGTCCTACCTAATATCGAATTGGCAAAGGAAGCTGGTCTTTTAGTTGACAACGGTATTGTTGTAGATGACCGCTGCGCAACTTCTGACCCCGATATTTTTTCTGCAGGAGACGTGACGAACCATCCAAATAGTCTTCTGGGACGTCGCATTAGATTAGAAAGCTGGGATAATGCTATGAAGCAAGGGATAAATGCTGGAATGTCAATGCTAGGCAAGGGCGAACCATATTCAGAAGTTCCATGGTTCTGGTCTAATCAATTTGAGGCAAACATCCAAATTATCGGGGTTCCTGAAGAATGGGATCAAAGTGTCGTGAGAGGCAATAAAAAAGCTAATGAATTTGTCGAATTTTATCTAAAAAATAATTTTATTGTTGGCGCTATTGCCGTTAATAGTAATCGGGACCTGAGAATTGCTAAGCGGCTTATGCAAATGGGAAAAGAGGTAAGTAGCAAAGATTTAGCCGATGTGGGCATAAAAATGCAGACGCTGGTTTAGCTTGGGAACCACAATTACTGCTGTGAGCCGAGTAGGTTGGGTGAGACATAACTATGAATATTACGCAGATTAAAAAAATGAAAAGTGCTGGAGAGAAGTCTGCGGCATTGGTGGTGTGGGACGCACCGTCAGCGCATATTGCTCATCAATGCGGCGCTGATTTCCTGATTGTAGGTGACTCTGTAGGAGTTAACCTTTGGGGCCACTCAAATAACTTAGAAATAACCCTAGATGATTTTTTGGTTGCTGTTAAGGCCGTTCGGCGCGGGGCTACTAATGCTTTGGTTTGCGCTGATATCCCTTATGGCCCCGTTCAAATTGGTGTGAAAGAGGGTGTTAAGGCTGCTATTCGGCTAGTTCAAGAAGCGGGCGCAGATTTTGTCAAAATTGATTCTGCTCCTGATTTTTGCGAAGCAATCTCTGCCGTCACTAGAGCCGGAATACCAGTTTTTGCACAGATGGGCTTGAGCCCACAGGCGGGAGCTAAGTACGGCATTAGTATCGGTGATTTGCAGCAGCCGGAGAGCTTAGTGCCTGAAGATATGCTAGGACAGCTTGTCAACGAGGCTCGACAATGCGAAGACTCAGGCGCGGCCATGATAGATCTGACGAACGCGGGACCAGTGATTGGTAAGGCGATTGTAGATGCGGTCTCAATCCCTGTAATTGGAGGCATGGGCGGCGGCCCTTGGCTAGATGGAAGGATACGGATGCTCCATGCGGCTATTGGATATGGGACAAGATTCCTAGAGGATCCGCCGAGCGCTTACGCCTATGTTGCTCAGACTTCACGAAGCGCAGTAACTGAATTATTGAGCGATATTCGATCGGGGAAGCAGATCAAGGGTGGTCTCGGCAGAAAATAATGGGGAATATGATGGATGAGATGATCGAAGCTGGCGGTATAAGAACACGGGTGAGAGTCAGTGGGTCGGGCGAACCGTTACTAATGTTCTCTCCTGGTGGATTCAATGCAACACTCGACCAATGGTCTGCGCTTGGGCTGTATAAAAAGATCGAGATATTGAGCTATTTAGAAGCCAACTTTACCTGCATTATGTTCGATCGAAGAGAGTGTGGTGCCTCTGCAGGCCGGCTTGAAATCCTTACTTTTGAGGGTATGGCTGAACAGGGACTTGCCGTACTTGACCAACTTGGATACAAAACAGCTCATTTGTTGGGTGGGTGCCTTGGGTGTGCGCCAGCGTTAAGCTTCTCATATCTTTATCCAGACAAAGCTGAATCCTTAAACCTAATTTGGCCGGTAGGTGGGCCAAGGTATCGATTACGTAACTTTGGGCGTTTTGCCACACATTTTGGCTGGGTCAGTGAGCACGGGTTGGATGCACTTGTCGATCGGGCACTCTCTTCGGACGTCGGTTTTGCTAAGGATTCGATGCTTGGACCTTGGGGCAGCTCGTTAAGAGTCGACGAGATCCTAAAAAATACTATTTTTGGAGTTGGCCAAGAAAGATACTTATCACTTGTTCAAGCGAGTTATCGAGCCATGTTTGATACGGATAGTGCTCCTGGACCCACGCCTGAAGAGTTGATGCAAATTCGAAATAACGCCGCCATCGTGCCAGGCGCAGATGAAAGTCATGCTAGATCTGCCGCACACTTTTTGAACGAATGTCTCTGTAGCTCTTCTTTGCTGGATCTTCCAACGAGTGGGCAGACCAGTGAGTCAGTGTTTTCTTTTTTTGATACTTTCTATGAGACCTAGCTCGTCATGTCTAGAACAGATTTACAAAAATATGCATCCCAACCACTAGTTGGGTTGAGTATTTTTTGTCTTAAGCCTGAGTCTATCAACTCATTCAGAACGGCCTCATTCGATTGGACCCCGTATGGCAATGGGTCGTATCCAAGATTTTGTAGAATCCTGTTTCTAGCATCAATTGCGTCATCTTCTATTTGGTTTTGATTTTTGAGTTTTTCCAGATAAACGCGCTTTTGTTCTGAAAAGCATTCGAACAGAGCCTCTGGCAAAGAGGGAAATTGATCGACTATTGCTTCGGTCATCACCATTAGATGATTGATGGGATAGAACCCGGTTTTATCTAGCGCGCTGATCGACGCTGCTTCCGGATCTTCAATCAGCGAACGGACATTACTCGATTTGAATTCTGAGGGAGCCATCCCAGCTACCGCTGATAACTGACCTGAGAGAAGCATGTCTTCTAGATTCTGGTTTGCTGGAATCATCTCCACATTATGAGGTGGGCGGTAGGCTTGGACATGTTCGTCTGTTGACCTCACCCATTTGACAGAGTCGAGGTCAAGTCCTTCTCGATCGAGGATTGTTCGTGCCCATACGCCCGTAGTGACTGTATATCCGCGATTTACACCGATGCGTGATCCGTTGAGATCTTTGATGCTGTTAAAATCTCCGTTATCAAGAACTGTGATTTTATCGTGATGAAATCCCCGCACCAAGAACACGGGAATACCAATGATTGGGACACTGTGCTGGCGGGCTGCTATGTAGGTAGTCAACGCCATTTCGCAAACATCAAATGCCTGCTCCCGAACCATCGCCCTGAAGGCTTTAACTAAAACTGGCCAATCTTCGAAAATTAATTCAAAGCCATTGGGCTCGATAGAGCCAGCTTTTATTTCAAGATTCGCACCCTGTGAGCGCGACACTGCCTTAAGACTCATCCTCAGTCTCCTATTTATACTGGGCTCTAGCATTAACAGCAGCTGCAACCCATTGGTTCAAACGCCTCCAGTCGACCTCTCATCCAGAGTGGTGGCAGGTCATCCTTATTCACGTCCTCCAGCCTCTTAAATACGGTCACGCCATGGCGTATGTCGTTCAACCAAAATGAAAGCACAGTCATTCTTGGTGGAAACCCTGGTTCAATAGGCCAATGTTCCTCAACAAGGACGATAGTCGAAGTCTTGAGCCGAAATTGATTGATTATCAAATTTTCTAAACGACTCACTTCGGCATGATGGGCTTGTCGACTTCTCATATACATATAATTTCAAGGTACGGCCAAAGATGCGAGGATTGTCCGGAATCATCTTCGTTTTGCCATGGTTCTGAATTGGGTATAGCTCATGTAGATGTAGTAGGTACACTATTTCATAATCTATGGAGATCTGTATGACTGAGATGGTAAAGGCAATGGTCCGTGTTGGTCCGTCGCAAATGGAAATGCTCGAATATCCAATGCCGGATATTCCTGAAGATGGAGCTCTTTTAAAGGTGATTGTTGCAGGGATCTGTGGCACTGACGTGAAGATGTATAAGAAGCCTCAAAAAGACGAACGAGTAATCATGGGGCACGAAAATATTGGATATATCGCAAAGGCTGGCAGGTTGTTTCAAGAGAGGCAGGGCGTAAAGGAGGGAGACCTCATATTTGTAGAACATTACGTCACCTGTATGCAGTGTGAGTGGTGCCATCAGGGCGAGTATCGACACTGCGCCTCGACTGACTGGCGTCACAATCCAAATGCGATTCGCTACGGCTACACTTCTTGTGAGTCAAAACCTCACCTGTGGGGTGGCTTTGCGGAATACATGTATCTTCCATGGAATGCTGTATTACACAAGGTACCTAAGGGGGTTAGCCCTGAATTAGCCGGTATTGTTACGCCTATGGCGAATGGCATTGAATGGGCATTATTTGATTGTGGTGTGGGGTACAACTCTACCGTTCTCATTCAAGGACCCGGTCAGCAAGGTATGGCCCAAACTGTTGCCTGCAAGCAGGCGGGAGCCTCTTGCATCATAGTTACGGGCACAGCTAAAGACGTAAAACGCTTAGAGGTTGCAAAAATTCTGGGCGCAGACTTTGTCATCAATGTGACCGAAGATGATCCACTTGAGAGAATTATGGAGATCACTAGTGGCATCGGTGTTGATGTCTCTTTGGACTGCACCTCGGGTGCGGGAACGATCCCCGTGATGCTTGGCGTGGAGGCGCTGAAGCGGAAAGGTGGAACTATTTTACTTCAGGGTGAGCTAGCTGAATTTCCAAATTTTCCGATCGGTAAGGCAACGGTCAAATATGTTACCTTTAAAAGTGCAAGGGGACATGGATACAGATCCTGCGAGCTTGCTTTAGAGCAGTTGGCATCGAAGAGATTCCCTCTCGACTTAGTCACTACCCATACATACCCCTTGAATGATGCCGATACTGCTGTCAGAGCTGTCGCTGGAGAGATCAGTGAAGACGTGGTCCATGTCTCGCTTTTGCCACACGGATCGGTTGAGTGATTAAGCCAGTCACAATAGTTGCAGGGTTTCTTGGAGCTGGGAAAACAACCCTTGCGCTTCGCTTGATCAGTCAGGGAATGCTCAGAGATGCAGTTCTAATTGTGAACGACTTTGGCGAGGTATCGTTTGATTCTGCTCAGGTGGCTTCGACTGGAGTCGCCTATCGAGCCCTTGAGAATGGCTGTATTTGCTGTTCCGCCAAGGATGACCTAGTGAAAATACTTCATGAAATCCCTGAGCTTTTCCCCAGTAAGACTGAGGTATGGATTGAAACCAGTGGGATAAGCGCTCCAGGTGATTTGATTTCCTTGTTCCAGGGAAGCTCTTTTCTGTCAGCCCATTTCCAGGTCTCATCTGTCCTGACTGTTGTTGATGGCAGGTGTGCCATCAAATGGCTGAGCAGCCAAGATTCTTTGATAGAACAAATCGCGTTTGCATCGACTATCTTGATAAATGATTTTGGATCTCCTGATGAGATTGAGAACTCAGTAGTGGATTGGATTCGTACGATTAACCCGGTTGCGCCAATAAGTATTAGATCGCTGAACAACGATGCGATAAAAAGTTTTCAGTCATTTTTTGATTATGCCTACCAAGCTCCAAAGCCCGAGATCTTGGAGAAGATTAGGGCTCCTCAGAATGAACTGAATCATGGGTTTTGTACCCACACGATTCGTTGGACCGGATGCTTAAATGAACGTGCTTTTGCTGTATTGATCGATGACTGGATTGAGAAATACGGTTCAGGCTTACTTCGATTGAAAGGAGTGGCTCGGCTTGATTCAAAAGATGAGCTGATGGTCGTCCAGGGTGTTCGGCGCCAGATGATGTTTGATTACGATTCATCGTCAGAGTGGCCTGATGAGGGATTTTTAGTGCTTATAGGCACAAAGATTACAGAAGAATCTGTTGCTGGTCTGTCTCACAACATAAATAGTTTGTCGTCACAGGTTGGGTCACTCGGTGAGGAGAAAACATGCCAAAGGTTGTAACAGGAATACCCATTATCGCTTCTGAAATGATCGAAAGATTCAAAGGCCTCAGTGTTGCTACCGTCCATGAGGCCCAGGGCAGAATCGGTCTTATGAGCCCAGAGATCAGACCAATCAAGCCAGGTTTGAAAGTTGTTGGGAGAGCAGTGACGGTATTCGCGACCCCTGGTGACAATGTCATGATCCACGTGGCGATGGAACAGTGTGAACCCGGAGATGTAATGGTGGTGGCAGTCAATTCTCGCTCTGACTGTGGCTACTTCGGTGATTTGCTTGCAACGTTGATGCAAGCTCGCGGAATAGCTGGCTTAATTATCGACTCAGGTGTCCGAGACTTAGCTGATCTATGGGGTATGAATCTACCAGTTTTTAGCCGATGTATTTCAGCTCAGGGCACAGTGAAGGAGACGCTGGGTGACGTGAATGTCCCAATCGTTTGTGGTGGGCAGTTGATTAATCCCGGCGATCTTGTGATGGGTGATGATGATGGGATAGTGGTGATCCTTCGAGCAGACTTAGAATTGATAGCAAAAAAATCTGAGGCGCGTGAGCAAAAAGAAGCAGGAATCCGAGAAAAATATAAGGCTGGGATCCTCGGGTTAGATATGAATAACCTGAGACATAGGCTTCTAGATATGGGTTTGAATTACGTTGACTATCAAGCAGAACAATTAAAAGAAAAAAATCAGGGGGCGACTGATGATCATTGATTGCCACGGCCACTACACCACCGCCTCACCAAAGCTACAGGCGTATCGAGATGATCAGCTTGACCTATTTGCACGTGGAAAGTCGACATCTCTTGCAAAGATGGCCCCAGTATCTGATGACGAGATTATTGATTCGATTGAAAACAATCAGTTGAAATTAATTAGAGAGCGTGGTGGAGATTTGACTATTTTTTCTCCTAAAGCGTCTGCTATGGGCCAGCATCAAGCAGACTTGTCAACATCTATTGCGTGGGCAGAAGAGTGCAATGATTTAATCCATCGAGCATGCGAATTGTTCCCTAAAAATTTCGCGCCGGGGTGTCAGTTACCGCAAGAGGCCGGCCAACCGTTAACGGCAGCAGTAAAAGAGTTGTACCGCTGTGTTGAAATGGGTTTTGTGGGATTCAATCTAAATCCAGACCCCTCAGGGGGGCACTGGCAGAGTAAGCCGCTGACTGATGAGTACTGGTTTCCATTATATGAGGCTATGGTTCAGTTAGATGTTCCTGCGATGATTCACGTTTCAGGGTCTTGTAACGAATGCCATCATACGACTGGCGCGCACTATATCAATGCGGACACTTCGGCATTCATGCAGTTACTGCAGGGCGATTTATTTTCTAGATTCCCCTCACTGCGATTCATCATTCCACATGGAGGTGGTGCGGTGCCCTATCACTGGGGTCGTTATCGCGGTCTGGCTCAAATGCTTGGCAAGCCAGAGCCTTCAGAATATTTAATGACAAACGTTTTTTTTGATACTTGTGTCTATCACAAACCGGGGGTTGAATTACTTTTGGCGGTGATTGGTGTAGACAACGTGTTGTTCGGGTCTGAGATGCTTGGAGCAGTCAAAGGTATCGATCCGGATACCGGTGGCTACTTTGACGATACAAAAAGATATGTAGACGAAATTACTTTGACGGAAGAGGAACGATCTAAACTTTTCGAGGGAAATACTCGGCGAGTATTTCCGCGGCTTGACTCTAGGTTAAAATCTCTTGGCATGTAATATTGAATTAAATGTTGCCTAGAACATCTAGCTTAGCCAATCTGCTAACCGCTCCGCAATCATTACGGCAGGCGCATGGGTATTTCCACTAGTAATTGTTGGCAGAATAGATGCATCAGCTACAAAGAGGTTTCTACATCCATGCACCTCTAGATGCTCGGATACCACGGCCATTGGATCCGACGCGGGCCCCATCTTCGCAGTCCCAACAGGGTGAAATATTGTTGTTGACACATCGCCTGCTGCCTTAATGATTTCCTCATCTGTTGATTGATAGCGGCCGGGCTTATGCTCGATGGGTCCCAATTCTTTCAGGTGGGGGTGGTCCATCAATTCCCGCGTTTTGTGAATCGCCTGGCACACTACGTTGCGGTCCTTCGAGTCTGAAAGGTACCTTGGGTTAATCAGGGGCGTATCAGACGCATGCTTGCCGCTAATGTGAATACTTCCACGGCTGGCCGGCTGAAGGTGACACACGCTTGCAGTCATTCCAGGAAAGGGGTGTAGCTTGTCTCCTAGCTTGTCTGCACTCATCGGCTGAATATGGAACTCAAGATCGGCACGTTCTAGGTCATCACTTGATTTAAAAAACGCGCCAAGCTGGCTGGGCGCCATCGATAAAGGACCTGATTGGTTATATGCATACTGCAACCCCATTTTGATGCGGCCAAACCAAGAATTAGCTTTTTGGTTCAGTGTTTCTCCATGCGCCAATCGATATTGTAAGCGAACTTGTAAGTGATCTTGCAGATTCTCCCCAACTCCAAGAAGTGTCTGCCTTACTTTGATTCCTAGCGGGGTTAACACTTGCTCAGAGCCAATGCCTGACCGTTCGAGCAACGCCGGCGTGCCAATTGATCCTGCAGCAAGAACAACACGGTCAGCACGAATTTCAATCGATCGGCCCCCATGAGAGCATTGGACACCCACACATTGATCACCTTTGAACAGAAGTATTTCGCTTAGCATTTGAGTTTTGACTTGGAGGTTCGGCCGGCGCATCACGGGATGCAGGAATGCTCGCGCTGAGGACCAGCGCTTACCTTTCTTTTGAGTGACTTCAAAGTAGCCAACACCACTATTATCGCCTCTGTTGAAATCTGGACGATCTGTGAACCCTGATGCTTCACATACGGTTTTAAAAGTTTCTAAAATATCCCATTTGAGACGCTGTTCTTCTACTAGCATTTCGCCTGTGTCTGAGTGGCAGTCATCTGCGCCCCGGTGATAATTTTCAGAGCGCTTGTAGTAAGGAAGGACGTCATCCCAAGTCCACTCATTTCCCCAGCTAGCGTAGTCTTCTTTTTGACCGCGCATGTAGATCATTCCATTGATGCTTGAACAGCCGCCGAGTACACGACCTCTAGGGTAGGCCAAGCTTCTACCATTCAAGCCTGGCTGAGGGGTTGTGTGGTAGCACCAATCTGTTCTCGGGTTCCCCATCGTATACAAATAACCCACTGGAATATGAATCCAGTGCCAGGAATCTTTTCCGCCTGCCTCGATTAAGGTGACTCGGTGATCTGGGTTGGCTGAAAGCCGATTTGCCAAGACGCAGCCGGCGCTACCCGCGCCAATGATGAGCGTATCTGTGTAGAGGGTGTCATTCATAATTTAAAACTGAATACGTCGCGTTTCGTTACTTTTTGGATCATACAGCACGGCCTGACCAGATGCAGTTGTCTTACCAGTCATGGCGCTAATAACGACCTGGTGGGTCACCATGACTGTCGGATATTCTTTCCGAATTTCAAGCGCTTTGATTTTGGCTTTGAGAACTCTAATAGTCTCACCTCGATCAACATATCCCTCAAAGAAAGAGCTGAGCCCAGAAAAAGATTGGACAGGACCTAGATTCATTAGTTCAGCCGTTTCAATACAGCGACACCATGGGCTCGAATAGATGACTCCTAGCGGGTATCCAATCAGTTTAAAGATCTCTCCGATCTGTGTTGCCTGAGATCGACCTTGCTGATCGAGGTTGCGCTGAGTGGTGCAATTATCTATTTGAAAATTTGAGGGATCACCAATCCCTGGTGCGATGGCATGCCTGAGCATGATAATGGTCCCTCGCGTCATGAGAGCCTCACTTAGAGAGATTGTATGATCTGTGGCCTGCAGGTA
Organism: uncultured Pseudomonadales bacterium; assembly: GCA_964520465.1. Taxonomy (GTDB): domain Bacteria; phylum Pseudomonadota; class Gammaproteobacteria; order Pseudomonadales; family Litorivicinaceae; genus HIMB30. The sequence continues at coordinate 54,818 of CAZFNA010000002.1, forward strand.
TGAAAAAGGTAACAGCCAAAGTATCACTGCGCTAAATATTTGCGAACGTAGTTGGTTCATACTGTGTAGACTCCAGCTCCAGATTATCGAGGTAAGGTATGGATGCGGCTCAATGGTGGATTTTTCTACCCGCATGTATCGGGATGAATTTCTTTCCGGGGCCAAACAACCTTTTAGCCTTAGTACATGGCACCCGAACTAACGGGCTGCAAGCAACACTAGCAGGGCTTGGAAGACTCCCCCCGATGGTGATCTTGTTATTGTTACTGTCAGTCGGGCTCGAGAGTCTGTTAGCTACGAGCCACACTACTTTTCAGTGGTTACGCTGGATAGGTGCTGGTTATTTGTTGTGGATGGCTTGGCAAGCTTTTAATACTCCAGTAGTAATAGAGGATGATGAGACACCGCTAAAAGTATCGATTATACGAATGTCTCAATCAGAGGCGCTAGTTGCATGTACAAACCCAAAATTAATTTTGATTTTTTATGCTTTTTTTCCACAATTTATTGATGTCACTGAGATAGTTAGTACGCAGATCATGGTAATGGGGATAACCTTTTTAGTAATTGAAATTGCGTCGATAATTTTGTATGCATTTGGTGGCCGCTGGCTTCAGCGACGTCTCAAAAAGCAGAAGAATTCAAGGTGGCTATCGCGCATTTCAGCATTAGCACTATCGGCTGCTGCGGGGCTGGTCCTGATCCCATGAAACATAAAATGTCAGCTTATACGTACGGTACTGTCTTGATGATTGTGGGGGTATTGATTCTATCGCCAGACTCGGGCGTACTTCGCCTGATCGATGGTGATCCGTATGTAATTGCGTTCTGGCGTGGTGTAGGTGCCTGCGTTGTTATGTGGTCTTTTGCGCTACTGAAATCACCAGCGGAATTTTTTCACCAATTGACCACACCCAGCTGGATCTCGTGTGGAATCATGTTCTCGTTCGGCATGTCATCTATGGCCTTTGTCTTAGGTGTGACATATCTGGGAGCGCCCACAATGCTTGTTTTTATATCTATGACCCCGCTGGCATCTGCTTTTGCGAGTTGGCTTATTTTCCAAGAACGCACTGATAACGCACTTTGGCTTGCTATTATTTTTGCGATTATCGGTGCGTTGATTGCGGGGTCAGCAATTCCTCAACAGACTCCTCTAGAGGGTTGGCTTGCGGCGATTTTAGTCCCTGGACTAACTGGCCTTGGGATCAGCCTGACTCGACATCATCCCGGGGATACTATTTGGCCAATTTATGGGGCGGCTAGCTTAATTGTGGCGGGAGTTTTATGGAGTGTGTTGCCATCAGTTGATATTCCTCAGGGGACAGAGTGGTTAGTCGCTTTTAATGCCTGTATTACTGTTCCAGTATCATTTGTATTTATTACAATCGCTCCAAAATATTTGCCGGCGCCTGAGGTGGGTTTGTACCTGCTGCTTGAGACTCTGATTGGTCCAGTTATCGTTTGGATTCTCGTATTTGAGGTTCCGCGACAAAATGATTACATTGGAGGCGGTATTTTATTAACTGCTTTGATCGGTCTATTTACCTATCGAATGCGTCAATCGCGCCACCGGATACTAATGCGATAGTATTATTGGCAAAATTAGCTGAGTCGCGCGGGGATGGCCTTAAAACGTCTGCAAGTCAATTGCTAAAGCGGCCAGCTTGCTCTTTTACTGGAATTTCAACCAGCTGATTCGAGGGGGCTTAGTCGTGGTTGATTAGGGCTAGAACGTTTTGTTAAGTGACGCATAGATTATGCTTAGGTGGACTAGGCGCCACAAAATCTGTTGCTATGATTTGTGGTTTAATTACCATCAACGTTCGTGTGGCTATTTAATTGGAGACTATTTATGCGTTTCATGCTAATCGTTGCTTTGTTTGGCTTATTGGCCGGCTGTATTTCACTTTTTTAGTAGGGCATTTTTATGCACGAAGATCCGCATCAAGTTCGACTCGAGGCTAATCGCGAGTTACACGCTCGACCTTTTCCTGCTCTGAACGCGAATTGTAGACTAGTGCATCTTTGTGTGCGCGTCTCTTTGGAAACTGGTGATCACGTTCGTGCATGGCTTAAGGAAAAAATCAAAGATTTCCCGGATAATTTTCAGGGGTATTGGGAACGCCCTGGCCCTGACAGTTGGGTTCGAGTTGAGAGACACACAGAATTTATGGCGATCACTCAGGTAGTGCCTGATGGTCTGAATTTTTCTGAAGTCACTGATGCACAATGGATTAATAGCGCGCCACAGGATGTGCTTGTGCTAGCCAGAGTGAGCTCTTCGATCGGAGGCGAAATGCCTGCTGAGGTTGAGGCTGTGAGCATTATGCTAGACGGCTCTGTAACTGCAGGCAGCCATTTTACACAAGATAATGCTGGTTTTTCGGCCTGGACTGTCGCTTTTGCTAAAAACCCTGGCGATGCAGCTGCCGGTAGATTGCTCCAGATGCTGTTAGAAATTGAAACATACCGTACGTTGGCTGTAATGGGAATGGATCGGATTCGGGCAGTTAATCCAGTTCTTCAACGCGTGGCGAATAGTTTAACCAAACAGACCGAGGAGAATCTTGATCACGATCAGATGATGAGAAAATTGTCATCATTATCTGATCAGGAAACAGAATTACATGGAGTCTGGGAGCGCTTGGCTTGGCGAATTGGAGCCAATAAGGCCTACCACGATCTAGTGTTTGAACGGCTTGGCCAGCTAAAGGGAGAGGGGCTTGACGGCTACGTTGGTATTCGTCACTTTTTAAAGCGTCGTCTTACCCCCGCAGTTTCAACTGCCGAAACAGTGATGCGTCGTCGTTCGGAATTGGCTGAGCAGGTTGACGCAAGAGCTCAGTTATTAAGAACTCAACTGCAATTGAATCTGCAGAGTCAAACACGAGATTTGCTTGCAAGTCTTGAAAGAAGTGCTGTACGCCAAGTGCGGTTACAATCTGCTGTGGAAGGCTTGTCTACGTTTGCCATTGCTTACTATGCAGTTGGTCTCATATCGCCAGTACTAGAGCCTTTTTTGCAGCCAGAACATGAGGGGTGGGTCAACGCCAGCCTTCCACCTGCGGTGATAGTAATCGTGTGGTGGACGTTGTCCCATCTTAGGAATAGGTTCAATACAAAATCCTGATTTTTTAAATCAGTCAGTAGATTTTCTTACTTGAAAAATGGTTCCAACTCCCCCTAAGCGTAGCTATTTTTTACCTTACCCTGGTATTTATTGATCCGGCGCGGTGATCAGCGATCTATTCAATTGAGTATTCGTTCAGGCGCACTTACAACGCGCGCAGATGTCACCTTCGACCGGCAGTTAAAATTGCCAGTTAAGGCGTCGCTGGCAAAAGTAAGGGCGAATCAATTAATGAAAAATGTAATCCAAAGCCTGCTCCGATTCCTAGATCAAAAGTAAAGTTGGTTAATGGCCAAGCCTAAACGAAAAACAGTCATGTTGGGCGACTGTAGGCGACGTATCGGGAGTACTTTTGCATTCAGTGGTCATTGATCGACTAAAAGATCTGCTACATATTTTGGTAGACCAAAGGAACCGAGATGGACTTCAGGGGTATAATATTTGAGGTTTATTAATGGTCTGAATTGGGTTTTCAATTGTGCCAGAGTAGGAGTGCCTAGCTGATTTTTGCTCGCAAATCCCATGGCCATGCTGCCTCCCGCATACGTTGGGACCGGAGTGAGATAAAATTTTCTCGTTAGGAAATGAGGCTTCCAGCGTTGATAGGTATTTGTGACCTCATCACCTTGCATGTAGGGGACACCGTTTTGTGTGACTAAAATTCCGTCGTCCTTAAGTGCCCTGGCGCAGTCTTGATAAAAGTTGGATTTGAACAGAACCTCGCCCGGCCCGATCGGGTCAGTTGAATCAGTAATGATGATGTCGAAATCTTGAGTATTCTTCCTTACGAATGAGGCGCCATCATCGATAACAAGATTGAGCCGAGGATCATTAAATGCACCCTGTGAGTGGTTTGGAAAATATTTAACGCACATATCGATGACAGCGGGATCTATTTCGACCTGGGTAACGTGTTCAACGGACGGATGCTTAAATACCTCACGTAAAATACCTCCATCACCACCACCAATTATCAATACGCGCGAGGGGTTTACATGACTCGTCATTGGAACGTGAACCATCATTTCGTGATAAATAAACTCATCAGCTTCCGTGGTTTGGATTATTCCATCAAGTGCCATGACGTGACCAAAGCGAGAGTTTTCGAAAATTATTAGACTCTGGTGGTCGGTTTGCGCCTCGAAGAGGACTTTACCTTTCTGGAAATTCTGCCCCCATTCGATATAGAGCGTTTCTTGAAAGCGCATTAGAGTATTCTGCCTCGACGCTCCTCGATTACTTCGGAACGTCCTGGACGAAAATATCGGCTAAGGATCTCGACTGCACGATGTGGGTTTGAATCACCACACATGAATACATCAAAAGCTGCGTAATTTTTTTCTGGCCAAGTATGAACAGAAATGTGTGATTCAGCTAAAACTGCTACCCCGCTAATTCCACCGTTTGGAGTGAAGTGGTGTAGATGTATGTGCAACAAGGTTGCCTTACATTCATCGACACAGGCTCGCATTGCTATTTCCATTCGCTCGAGGCAATCGAGATCTTGAGCGTCCCATAAATCAATTATTAGGTGAGTGCCGGCGAAGATTTCACCGTCTTTGGAAATGAAGTGATCAAGTGATTGATCGCGATCTCCAATCTGATCATGGTGTGGCCAATTTTGTTTGGCGACGGCAGTCAAGAATGTGCTCAATTCAGGTGATACCCCCTGGATCTAAAAAAGATGTGCGGACGCGATACATCTATTTACCAGAAAATATCACGAGACTAGCAGAGCATAAACCCTCTTGTTATCAGCTCACGTAGCGCGGAGTTTAGACATTTTTATCGCTGGCGCAAGAAAAAATATCAACAAAACAATAAGGTAAAAGCGTGCTAAGAATTTTCGCCGGAATATGAGCACTTTAAAAGTTGGCTAGGGCAGCAAAAAACTCACTTGTATTCGCAGGCGTCTAATTCCGAAGAAGCAATGTCATGACACCAGATTTCCTTTTCTTCTGGTCAAGCGGGTCTCATATTGGTTTTAGAAAAGGATCCATCAATTTAAATCTTCCCTTCCAGGAAGTGCACTGTTTGTTTGCCTGGAATTTTGCTACTTCGGGTCCAGAAGTCCTACGCTGCCACAGTTAACTCTGGAGAATCGGCCTTGAATGTCATCTCGGCCACATCAACTACTGCTGCTGGGCGATAGCGAGAGCTGATAATCGCTTTTTTTGCCATAAATACTGTGCCCATTACAATGAAAACAATGTTGATGACGGCTGAGGGCCACGCTTCAGAATAAGCGCTCGACGTCGCGACCATAGCGCAGCTGCAAATTGAAGTGCCGTGGAAGATATAGCTACTGCCAGTAATCCATCCACGGGCCAAGCAAAAATAAGCTCCGAGGTAAATCACTCCTCCTGCGAACCCAAGCCCAAGGACAACTGCATCAACCACTGGCGCATACTCCTAAAATGCGATAGAAAGAGTCGCGCAGTTTAGCCGTTTTTTTTTAACCCGCAAGACTCAAAAGTTAATTATTTTTTAATAGGTTACATTGATTTTAATGGGCAAAACTTTTGTGATCTAATGGCTTTATGAGGTTTGGTTTTGAATTTTTTGGGCGAAATGGCTATTCCCCCATATTATTCTGGTGCAATAATCTTTCGGGGCCGAAATATAACACGTCGAATAACGCATGGTTAGAGGGCCTCAGCACCTAGTGAGCAAATGAAAAAATGTTAGATTTTATTGAGATTATGTGTCCTTACTGTGGAGAAATGCAGGAAATCGAGGCCGACGGGAGTGGCGGAGATCAAACATATTGGGAGGATTGTCAGGTGTGCTGTTGTCCTATCTTATTTGACTTGCGTGTTAGTGACTCGAATAGTGTAAGTGTCACTGTGAAGAGGGATGATGAGTAATCGATCAAATTGAACGCGTAGATGTCCTTTATCCTATCGATTTTTTAAAGATTTGCGTTCATAGGGGAACAATGCATTTATATTTCAATTGTTCTGAGTCACTAAATATTGTAGAGATCGGAAATGGTCGAGATTTTGTAAAGCGTGTTCGTTCATTAAGAATAATGCAGTTAGTCTTTGCATCGTCTTTAATTGACGAAGTGAAACAGTTTGGTAGACGCGAGATACGCTATTTTCCTTGGCTCTTCAATGAGTTTCGTCATCTTGGTGAAGGGCGAATTGTCTCAAAGGATTTGCATAAATTTCCAGTAATTTAGACCGATATTTGTCTGGCGTGGCCAGTATTAAAGCCTGAAAACGTTCCTTAACTTCCACCGATAAATCGTCTGGCGCTTTAGCCTTGGTCAACATGGCATCAGCAAGCCGTCCAGTATCGAAAACACGTTGGCCAAGTATTATTTTTCGGTCGATTCTTGCGGCGAGTTCCTGCGGCGTCTCTGGCATTTCAGTAATTTGCTCGCCAAAATGCAAATGGACCTGTCCTTTCCAGCCCATGATGCCTGCTACAATTGATTTCTCATCTTCATCTGGGCGCTTCTTATATTCACCATCCCGCTCAGTAATGGAGAGTTCTCTTGCCTTCATAGGCGCGCACGGATCAAATTCATATGAAATTGACACGGGCACTAGCTTCACGGCGTCCACAGCATCTAAAAAGTTTTCCTGGCGCGATTTTCCAGCGATGGCTAGCATTTTCAATATTGCCGGATCAGTTCGATCAATACCATCTTTTGCGCGGCCTTCCCGTTGAGCAATCCAGATTGAATGACCATCATCGATTGATTGGCGGATATATCCCGAAAGTTCGGAATAAGTTTGAAGCATTTCTCGAGGTCCAGATATATTTCTTTTCACAATGAAGCTCTTATTCAGCCGCATCAGGTCTCCAATAAACGATTTTTTGATTAGATTGTCACCTATGGCGATTCGTGTCGTGTCAAATCCGCTACTGTGCAAAGCCCAGTTTACAAATGTGGGATCCATAGCTATATCTCTGTGATTACTTAAAAAAAGATACGACTGCTTGGGATCAAGGTGGTCTAATCCGGATACTGTAAAGTTTTTAGTTGTTGAACTCAGAATTTTTGCCAAGTGGGGTTCGAGGGCTAATTGAAAGTCACGAACTGTTTTAACTGAGCTCGCTTTTGATTTTAAGAAAGAGCGAACTCTAGGCTTTAGAAGCGGACGTAAAGCCCGATACCAAGCTTTGAAGCGCAACTGGCCAAGGGCGTCTATGAAGTCGCTGTCTTTGATGAGACGGCTAATAACTTCCGGTACATCGTTGTCTGCATATGGCTCAATATCAGTAACTTCGGTCATTACTTATCCTTCGCGTAAACTACAAGCATACCGAAATTGGGAACAAACTATGCAGCCAGGCTTTCTATTTTCCACTTTACCTCAATCGTGGCGTTTATTTTTAGGTCAATCTGAGCTACTGGCGATCGAGGCTCAAATGGAGCCGGATATTTTTAGCCATCTATGCTTCCCCCCTCGCGATCAATGGTTTTATGCGTTTGATATCTGTCCTCTAGAACGATGCCGAGTGGTGATTGTTGGGCAGGATCCTTACCATGGACCCGGGCAAGCTATGGGGTTGGCATTTTCAGTACGAGCTGATCAGCCTGATCCACCATCATTGCGCAATATTTTAAAAGAGTGGTCGACTGATCTTGGATATGATCAGGCAACAGCTGGAGACTTAACGGTTTGGGGAAGTCAGGGAGTATTGTTGTTAAATCGGGTACTGACAGTCCAGCCAGGTGAAGCCGGAAGTCACCGAGGTTTAGGATGGGAGAAGTTTACTGAACATGTCGTAAAAAAGCTGGCATTGGATGAAACCCACCGGATTTTTTGTTTGTGGGGGGGAGATGCTCGAAGATTGAAGCCACTGATTGGTGAGCACCATAGCGTCATCGAAAATGTTCACCCGTCTCCCTTATCTGCTTATCGTGGTTTTTTTGGTTCGAAGCCGTTTTCAAAGATTAACCAGCTACTTAAAGATCACGGACAATCAGAGCTTGATTGGTCGTTGCCCTTCAACCTGCCGAGTGATTTCAAAGGGCACGCGGGTTAATCGTTCTGAGGTGATATCTGCAGGAGCAAGCACTAAGGCCGCTGAACCATTTAGTGTTTTGACGTAGTCAAAGACAGGGAGCTTGAGCGAATTATCGAGTTCTAGCATACCTCCTAGCGGGATCGCTTGGCCCTCGAATACCCAAAGATACTTTTTGGTCTGACCGAGGTGCTCCAGTCGAGCAATGATTTCCTGTCCCGTATAACACCCCTTATTAAAGCTTATGCCTCCGAGCATTTGATAGTGTGCCTGTTGAGGAATACAAAGTTTCGTGCTTGATGACCGTACAAATCCAAGGCCTGATTTTAGTCTTGATACATCTGCCTCTATGTGATGTGAAACGCTTGAATCACCAATGATCCAAGCAGTGCTTCCGAATTCGCCAACTATGATGATCTTGCCGTCACTTGATACTTGTCCTGGATTACTATTTGCGTGCCGTGTGAGCACCACTCGCCGATCTGAAATTTTTGATGAGACGCGCGAAAGACTTAGAAAGGGTGAGAGCTGTTGCAGCAAAGAATCGACCTGATCCAGCGGTGTTATGAAGTGAAGTACTCTGTCGATGACGAGCAAGCGTCCAGACCCAAACATTCGGCCTTTAGGGTCGCAAAATGCGGCTAATGGAGCATTTTTTTCTGTAAGAGCAGGCGCCACCTGAGTACTTTGGCCATTGATAACGTCAAATGCCTTGTCGCCGTTAAATTCTATGCATATAAATGGGGAAACCATACTGATTCCTTCTAATGTTACAATCTGATTCTACCGGAGGAGCTATGGACAAGCGTACTGAATTCAATCGTCTTCGTTGGCATTCTAGACGGGGAATGTTGGAAATTGACGTAATGCTGATGCCTTTTACAGAAAATCAATACCTTACCTTGTCACCTGAAGACCAACTGGCTTACCGCAAATTACTTGATTGCGAAGATCAGGATATCTGGGAATGGTTGCGTGGATTTGAGCTACCAGGGGATTCTGAATTGGCCGGTATTATATTGCTGGTTCGGAAGACTTGCGGTGATCTGGCTGTGACAGGTGACTAACTTCTAACTATTTTAGTTGGGGCGGCTAAAGGTTAAGAGAATCGCTCAGCAAAGGGTATATGTTGGCCAAGCCACGAGGCCTCAGCTGCGTATAACCAGTCGCCGCGTTAATTAAATTTCAGTCCACCTCTCTTTGCCTGGAGTCAGGACCGTGTCTTCGGAATATTTTGAGAGGCGAGGGTGGTCTAGTGTGGAATGAAGGCCTCGTGACTCCTTTCGGTTAGCAGCTGACCGAATGATTAACTCAGCTACAACGACTAAATTTCTGAGCTCAATTAATTGAGTTGTGATTTTGTAGTTGGTGTAGAAATCCTGAATTTCTCTCGCTAGCAGTTGTGCGCGGTTGAGCGCGCGCTGTAATCTTTTATCGGTTCTTACTATCCCTACGTAGTCCCACATACATTGACGAATTTCAGCCCAATTATGCGAAATAACAACGTCTTCGTCACTATCAACTACCCGTGATGCATCCCACGGAATTACATTACTTACAGGAGCCCCCGTGGCAATTGCCTCTTTGATATGGTGTGCGGCTGCACGACCGTAAACAATGCATTCAAGCAAGGAGTTTGATGCCATTCGATTAGCGCCGTGTAAACCAGTTGAGCTTACCTCCCCGATGGCATATAAGCCCGCTAGATCAGTTTCGCCATGCTTGTCAACCAAAACACCACCGCAGGTATAGTGAGCGGCTGGCACAATTGGGATCCATTCAGTGGTCATATCGATATTGAGTTCGAGGAGGCGCTGGTGAATAGTTGGGAAATGTTCTTTGATAAAGCTAGCTTTACGATGAGTGATGTCTAGGAACAGATGATCTGCGCCAATGCGCTTCATTTCATGGTCAATAGCTCTGGCGACAATATCGCGAGGAGCGAGCTCACCTCGTGGGTCGAACTGTGGCATAAAGCGCGAACCATCTGGTAGTCTCAGAATACCTCCCTCACCACGAACGGCCTCTGAAATTAAAAATGATTTGGCATCTGGGTGAAAAAGACAGGTTGGATGAAATTGGTTAAATTCCATGTTAGCGACTCTGCAGCCGGCGCGCCATGCCATAGCAATACCGTCACCGCTTGCACCATCTGGATTTGATGTGTATTTATAAACTTTGCTAGCTCCGCCCGTGGCAAGAATCACTGCGTGCGCGAGAAACGTGTCTACCTCACCTGTTTCTTTGTTAAGTACGTAACATCCGCGCACGCGCTGGGTACTCGGACCGCGTCCTTCTCCGAAGCATAGGTCGACGGCGAGAAAATTATGATAAAAAAGGATGTTATTTGCTAGCGATGCTTGGTGATCAAGCGCGCCTTGGATAGCTAATCCAGTCGCGTCTGCGGCATGCAAAATACGACGATTTGAATGGCCTCCCTCGCGTGTCAAATGAAAAGAATCTTCAGATTTTGTAAAAGCAACACCTTGACTGACTAGCCAATCAATTGAATCCCTTGCGGCAGTGACAACTTGTTCAACCACATCTTCATGACACAATCCTGCGCCTGCAGTTAACGTGTCTTCGACGTGACTTCTAATTGAATCTTGATCGTCAATGACTGCTGCGATACCACCCTGCGCCCAGCGGGTGGATCCCCCTACAGGATCTTTCGTCAAAACTGCCACAGAAAACTGGTCGGGAACAGATAGGGCCGCTGTAAGGCCAGCTGCACCTGCACCTAAGACCAAGACATCAACCTTATGAAACTGTGCATTAGAATTCATTCTACTTGTCCTTTTCAGAGTTGCGTGTCATCTTAGTCTTTGAATTTCATGAGTTTAAGCTCCTATGGGGCTCCGATGGGTATTGAATCACCAGTTCAGAAAGCGGAAGCGGATAATGATCAATTATTAGTTGATCGGGCGCGCTTGGGCGATCGTCATGCCTTTGACCTGCTCGTCCTGAAATACCAGTCTCGTTTGTTCGTCCTTGTTAGCCGGATGATTTCTAATAACGCCGATACTTTAGACGTGTTGCAAGATACATTTCTAAAAGCATACCGGTCTTTAAATAATTTTCGGGGTGAAAGTGCCTTCTACACCTGGCTCTATAGAATCGCTGTCAATACTTGCAAAAATCATATCATGACGAAAGCCAAAGAATCTAAGGACGTTTCGATTGATGATGATGGCGCTATGGAATTATCGGTGTTGCAAGATCAGAGTACTCCCGATGGTGAGTTTGGGGCGGAGCAGCTACAGACTGCTATCTTAAGCGCGATTGAATTATTGCCAGATGATTTGAAGAGTGCCCTAATGCTTCGCGAGCTCGAAGGAATGAGTTACGATGCAATAGCTGAGGCGATGGGTTGTCCTATCGGAACCGTGAGATCCCGTATTTTTCGGGCACGGGATCATTTAGTCCAGGATATTTCTCAGAAGTTCCCGGGAACTTTTGAGTGACCGGTGGGTCAAACTGTTAGTTAGGTAATTTTGAAGATAGCGGAGTGGTGATTGCATGACCGAAACCTTGCGTAAATCTCTGTCGGCCCTCGCTGATCAAGAAGCAACGGAATTCGAAACCCGCAAGATTTTGGATGCACTAAAGTCACGTGGTGATTTAAAAAAATATTGGGCTTCATGCCAAGTCATCAGTAGTAGTATGCGCGGAGAACCGGCGCTGGGTATCAACCTACTGAATCGGATTAACGGGGAGCTTGATGAGACAAATGCAGTTAAACCGGTAGAAGACCAGAAGAATACGGCAATGGATCCATGCGTGACGTTTTTACCTATAAACATAAAAGAGCCGTTCCCAAATAAGGTCGGTGTTTTAATAGGTCAGTTTGCTGTCGCAGCATCCGTTGCATTCGCTGTTGTGATTGGAGTCAAGGTAATTGTCCCGGGCGAGATGACTGCCCCTATCGCGGCAACTGGAGCGCCTGAAATAATTAAGTTTCAATTACCCGTACAAAAACAAACTGTATCTGTTGATGGGATAATTAGTGAGCAGGATGCAGTTGATCGTCGTCCTGTAATGCGTTTTTTGACTGAACGTGACCAGATACAGCGGGTCAGTAATCGGCTAGGTCCATATTTAATCCGTCATGCAGAGAATACTGCGGTTGTGGGTAGTACATCTGTGTTACCGCTGGCACGTATTATGGGGCGCGACGAGCCCATCGAATAATGACTCACCGGTCAATTTACTATGGGGTTTTAGCGCTTTGTCTGATTGCTGCTCCAGCTCTGGCAATTAGCTCAATACCTGCAAAAGAGAAACTGCGCGCAATGGTTGTTGCGGTGCAATCACTTTCGTATTCTGGAAAATTGGTTTATCAGCGCGCTGATGTTTTGGCAAATCTCGCATTTCAGCATGACGTGATCGATGGCCAAGAAAGAGCTCGGCTCCGCCGGCTATCAGGCAAGCCTCTCGAGCGAGCTCAATTGGGTGGATCACTCATAAAAGCCGTCCCTGGTCCGAATGTTCTTCGGCAAGGGTACCCATTGCCGGGAATTATTAATACCGAACCCCACAAGATTTTTGACGCGCCATATCAAATTACGCTGGGCGAAGAAGAGCGAATCGCAGATCGGTCATCGGATCTCGTGCTTGTAGAGGCAACTGATGCTCATCGTCATAGCTATAAGTTTTGGATCGATAGTGAAACATCACTGCTTCTGAAATCCCAGACGCTTGATGTTGAAGGACGAACGCTTGAACAATTTGAGTTTTCAGAACTTAGCATCGGGCCTCAAACGGTAGAGATCGCCGCGGGTAACGAGTCCTTCCAGGTTAACGTATATTCGATCACAAAGCCTGATTCAATTCTCCAGTTTTCGCCGGCAAGTTGGCTGCCGTCAGGGTACCAACTCGTTTCCGCTTTACCTTCAAGGGCTGGTAGTCAAAGGGTTTATACCCTTGTTTATACTGATGGCTTGGGTAGTTTTTCGATTTTTCTTGAATTGATCTCGTCGCGTGTTCAGCCCTACATGGAAGCGATTCTTGGACCGACTGTTGCCCTTGGGAAGGACTATGCCGTATCGGGAGGAGCTTTACGTGTGACGTTAGTTGGTGAAATACCACCTAGCACTGGGAAGACCATTATTGAGGCTCTCGACTTAGACGGTCTGAAGGGCCTCTTGAGCCGAAGTCAGTGAACTGCCAGCGAACTGTCGAAGTAATTCTGATTAAGTCTTCTGTTGTCAGTGTTCGGCCGCTCCAATCTGCCGTATGTCGTGGCTGCCAGAGTCTCGGTCATTGCCGTGCAGATTGGTTGAGATTAAAAAATAGTCAGCAGACCTTTGAGATTCCGATTATTGAACCCATATCTTTGGCTGTAGGGGACGTCATTACACTTGAGGTCAACCAGCATGAGTTGGCTTTCCAGATTGTGAAGTTATACAGCCCGTTGATGCTGAGTCTACTTGGGCCTATTGTTGTTGGACAAGCCCTGGGATGGAGTGAAACCTTACAAGTCTTAACGGTGTGCGTCGGGCTGATAACAGCATGGATGTTCAGTCATCATGGAGTACAGGGATTGCAGATAAGGATTAAAGAATGAAGGCGGCGATCGGTTTTATATTAGGATTAGTGGTAATTGTTAGTGCTAACGTTCAGGCACAGTTGCCCGAATTTACCAAATTGGTAGAAGACGTAGCGCCAGCGGTTGTAAATATCTCGACACGCTCAAATCAGCCCACTCAACCAGCCCAGCAAATGCCAGACACGAAGCAATTACCTCCTATTTTCCGGGAGTTCTTCGAGCGCGGCGGACCGATGCCTCCACAGAAACGTGAGGGGCAATCTCTGGGATCAGGGTTTATTATCTCTAAAGATGGTTATGTGCTGACCAATAATCATGTTGTGGCCGGTGCCGATACAGTGATTGTTCGACTAAATGATCGGAGAGAGTTTGTAGCAGAGATCATAGGCGCAGATCCACGATCTGATGTGGCGGTTTTGAAAATTGATGCTGATAATTTGCCTGTAGTAAAAATTGCTAAAGGTAATGATGTTAAGCGCGGCCAGTGGGTGGTTGCTATCGGTTCGCCGTTTGGGTTTGACTACAGCGTAACTGCAGGCATTGTTAGCGCGACAGGTCGGGCGCTGCCTGATGAAAGTTATGTTCCATTCATTCAAACCGACGTAGCTATCAACCCTGGAAATTCAGGCGGGCCTCTTTTTAATCTTGATGGAGAAGTGATCGGCATTAATTCGCAGATATTTACCCGGTCAGGTGGATTTATGGGATTGTCTTTTGCGATTCCCACTGACTTAGTAATGAATGTGGCAGAGCAGATTAAAGAGAAAGGCTTTGTTCGTCGCGGATGGCTCGGTGTATTGATTCAAGAGGTAAATGCAGACTTGGCGTTAAGCTTTGGCTTGGAACGACCAATGGGTGCCCTAATAGCGCAGGCATCGGCCGCTGGCCCTGCAGGTAAGGCTGGCGTTCAGCCCGGAGATGTAGTTGTACTTTTCAATGGTTTAGAAGTAGAGCGTTCCTCCGATCTTCCTCCAATGGTTGGTCTGGTTCGTCCAGGGACAACGGTACCATTAGATGTGGTGCGTCAAGGGAAGCGCCTTACACTGGATGTGACAATCGAACAGCTCCCTGAGGCCGATCAACTGGCAATGCAAATGTCTTCGAAGCAGAGTCGTTTACTTGGAATGAGTGTTGAGCAGATTTCAGGGTCACTGAAGAGCGAGAATAATTTAAAGGGTGGCATTCTTGTTAAAGAGGTAAGCGAAGAGCCCGCAATCAGCGCGGGTTTGCGTACGGGAGATATTATTACCCAAGTCGGAGGTCGAGAGATTTTGAAGTTGTCTGACTTGCAGGGGTTACTGGGATCGTTACCGACTGATCGGCCAATTCCAGTGCTGGTCGTTCGCGGAGGAAATTCAACATTCCTCACGCTGCGATTAGGTCGCTGAAGTAATCCGATTTTTTCGCTAGGAGCAATGGATTCTTGACTAACCCATCACACATTCGAAATTTTTCTATCATCGCTCACATAGACCATGGTAAATCAACATTGGCTGATCGCTTCATTCAGCGCTGCGGCGGTTTATCTGACCGTGAAATGTCGAGCCAAGTTTTAGATTCAATGGATATTGAGCGCGAGCGAGGAATCACGATTAAAGCTCAGAGCGTGACCCTAAATTACACTGCAAAAAATGGCGAAACTTACGAGTTAAATTTCATCGATACGCCTGGACACGTCGATTTCAGCTATGAAGTCTCTAGATCTTTGTACGCTTGTGAAGGTGCTTTGCTGGTAGTGGATGCGGCCCAGGGAGTTGAAGCTCAGTCGGTCGCGAATTGCTACACAGCAATTGAGCAGGGCTTAGAAGTTGTCCCTGTGCTCAATAAAATGGATCTCCCTCAAGCTGAGCCTGAGCGAGTCATAGAAGAAATCGAAAATATCATAGGTATTGACGCAAGCGATGCTATTCACTGTTCAGCAAAGAGCGGAATGGGGATAGATGAGCTACTTGAACAAGTGATAGAAAAAATACCGCCTCCGGAAGTAGATCGTAATTTGCCGACTCAAGCATTAATTATCGATTCTTGGTTTGATAACTACCTCGGCGTGGTTTCTCTAGTCCGAGTGACTCAAGGTGCTTTAAAGAAAGGCCAGAGAATCCGAATGAAGAGTACAGGTCGTGATTGGCAGATCGATAACGTGGGTGTTTTTACTCCTAAACGATTACCGAAAGATGCGCTTTTTGCCGGTCAGGTTGGATTTATAATCGCTGGAATCAGGGATATTCACGGTGCGCCTGTGGGTGATACGCTTGTGGATTCTAAATTTGGAGATACAGACGCTTTACCGGGCTTTAAGAAAGTTAAACCTCAAGTGTATTCTGGCTTATTTCCAGTCTCAACAGACGACTTCGAAGATTTTCGCGAAGCATTGGAGAAACTTACGCTTAATGATGCGAGTTTAATTTATGAGCCAGAAACCTCGGATGCCCTTGGGTTTGGTTTTCGCTGCGGGTTCCTCGGAATGTTACATATGGAGATCATTCAAGAACGCTTAGAGCGAGAATACGATCTTGATCTCATAACTTCTGCTCCGACTGTAGTCTACGAGATTCTTAGCACCGATGGCCAGATAACTCATGTCGATAACCCATCACGACTTCCCGACATCGGATCAATTGAAGAAATGCGAGAGCCAATTGTGGCCGCTATCATTTTGGTTCCAACAGAATATGTCGGTTCAGTGATAACACTTTGCGTGGACAAACGGGGTGTTCAAAGAGACTTAAAGTATTTGGGAAGTCAGGTTCAAATTGAATTTGACCTACCTATGGCGGAGGTCGTGATGGATTTCTTTGATCGCCTGAAATCAGCTACACGAGGTTTCGGTTCCCTCGACTATAGTTTTGTACGTTTTGAGGCTTGCCCCTTAGTAAGGTTAGATATTCTTATTAATGGTGAGCGGGTAGATGCTCTCGCAGCCATTGTGCACAAAGACCACTCGCAGTCTAGGGGACGTGAGTTGGCGGAAAAACTTAGAGAGCTAATTCCCAGGCAAATGTTTGATGTGGCGATTCAGGCGGCGATCGGCCGTCATGTAATTGCTCGAACTACCGTGAAAGCATTACGAAAAAATGTTACAGCGAAATGTTATGGTGGGGATGCGACCCGGAAGCGTAAGCTTTTGGAAAAACAAAAAGCAGGTAAAAAACGGATGAAGCAAGTGGGCCGCGTGGAAATTCCGCAAGATGCATTTTTGGCAGTATTAAAGGTAGATTAATAAATGGATTTCACGCTCATTCTCCTTTTGGTTGTAATAGTTTCTGGGATAATTTATGGACTTGACCTCCTATATTTTAAAGATAGACGTGACGGCGGGGAACCCGGCATTATTATTGACTATAGCCGGTCGTTTTTTCCGGTTTTATTCTTTGTTTTAATTCTTCGGTCATTTTTATTTGAACCATTTCAAATTCCGAGTGGTTCAATGCTTCCGACGTTAAAAATCGGTGATTTTATCCTGGTGAATAAGTTTGATTATGGCCTCAGACTGCCGGTGGCTGGCAACACTGTAATAGAATTTGGGGAGCCTGAACGAGGCGATGTTATGGTTTTCAAGTTTCCACAAGACAGCCGCATAAATTTCATTAAGCGCGTGGTTGGTGTGCCAGGTGATACCATCGCATACCGAGATAAAGTGATTTTTGTGAATGGACAAGCCCAGAAGCTTTTACCCGAGAGCTCAGAGGACTCGTTAGTAATTCCTCCGTTAACAGAGCAGGCGTCTGAAAAGCTTGGTCAACGAGAACACAAAATTTGGCGTCGCATGACCACCGGACGTAATTTTGGACCAATTACTGTGCCGTCCGGGCAGTATTTTGTTATGGGCGATAATCGGGATAATTCTAACGACAGTCGGGTGTGGGGATTTGTGGACGATTCCCTAATTGTTGGCCGTGCGTTCGCCGTTTGGATGCATTGGGACTCATTTTTATCGATTCCGTCATTTAGCGAAGTGCGGATTATCCAGTGAGTGGGTCAGAGCTTTATGATCTTCAGTCACGCCTTGGATATTTTTTTAAGGATATTGCGTACCTGGAGTCTGCGCTGACTCACCGAAGTGTCGGACCATCACATAATGAAAGACTTGAATTTCTCGGTGATTCAATTGTTAATTTTGTGGTGGCCGAAGCTCTTTTTAGACGTTATGAGGATGCGCGCGAAGGTAAATTAACACGGATGCGTGCGGCGTTGGTGCGTGGTCAATCGCTGGGTGAGTTAGCGAGACGCTTGCAACTTGGCGAAACAATTCGTCTTGGAAGTGGTGAGAAAAAAAGTGGTGGGCGTTGTCGAGAATCGATTCTGGCAGACGCGATGGAAGCAGTTATAGGTGCCATTTTTTTAGATGGGGGTATGGTGGCCTGCCAGACCTGTATTAATTATTGGATTGAGCCTGAACTGGCGGCCGTAAATCCAAATCAAGTGCATAAAGATCCAAAAACTTCACTTCAGGAATGGCTTCAACGAGAAAAGCATGACCTACCTATCTACCGGGTCTTTGAGGTGTCAGGCCCAGCACATGAACAAACATTTCAGGTTGAAGTGCAAGTCAATGGTTTAGATAGTTCGTCGGTTGGAGCTGGTGGGACAAGGCGAGAGGCAGAGCAGGCAGCAGCAGCAGATGCATTGGATCGCTTAAGTCAATTATGAGTGGTCAATTTGGCTTCGTTGCGATCGTTGGAAGACCAAATGTTGGCAAGTCAACACTGCTAAACCATATACTAGGATTTAAGCTTTCGATTACCTCTAGAAAGCCTCAAACAACACGGCATCGTTTGGTGGGTATTTGGACTGGTGATGCAATTCAAATTGCATTTGTTGATACTCCAGGCATGCATACAAATCAACCGAAAGCCATGAACCGTATAATGAATCAGACCGCTGAGCAGGCGCTCACTGGGGTTGATGTGGTGGTGATCCTAACAGATGGTCTGATTTGGAATGAACTTGATGAACGGGTTTACCAAAAGGTGGCGCGTACCACTTGTCTCACTTATTGGGTAATTAATAAAGTTGATAAGCTTGATAACAAAAATGATTTACTACCGCACATCCAATCGATTGTTGGGACTCATGTATTTGACGAAGTATTTCCGGTATCTGCATTGAGAAACTTGAATTTAGACCCTTTAATGGGTGCACTTAAATGCGCTATGCCTAAGGGTCCTTTTATGTATAACGGGGATCAAATCACCGATCGCTCAGAGCGATTTTTAGCCGCTGAAATTGTTCGTGAGCAAATAATGCGTCAATTGGGAGATGAAGTTCCCTATGAGACGACCGTAGAAATCGAATCGTTTGATCAAAAAGATGGTTGTGTTGGTATTCATGCGCTGATTTCAGTTGAGCGCGACGGGCAAAAAGCAATTCTTGTTGGCGAAAGTGGGAGTCGATTGAAACAAATTGGTATCGAAGCGCGGAAACGTCTTGAAGATCTGCTGGAATCACATGTAGCACTGAAACTTTGGGTCAAAGTCAGGGCAAGTTGGTCGAATGATGAGCGTGCGCTTAAATCGCTGGGTTATTTTGAAGGTGATTGATGCAAAAGCTGTGGATCATCCGGAGACAACCCTATAGGGAAACTAGCGCGTTACTGACACTTCTTACTAATGAGGATCGCTTGGTTAAGTGTATCGCACGGGGCTTGGGAAGTCGTATTGGCGAGTTTCAACCCCTGTTTGGCATGCTTTCTGGGCGCAGTAGCCTACTAGGCCTCTCAAAAGTTGAGCCGGCCGGCCCGATAATACCACTCCGAGGCACCGAGCTAATCAGTGGATTTTATATTAATGAAATTACGCATTGGTTATTACCAGAAGGTGTGAAAGTGGACTCATTATTTGATATCTACACAGACAGTCTGGCAAAAGTATCACAAGGTCAATACTCAGCGTTGAGACATTTCGAGCGCTTTTTACTTGATGCATCTGGAATATATCCAATACTGTACCAGGATCGTTTAGGTGAGAGTCTAATTGAAGACGTTTACTATCGACTGCATAATGATCAACAACTTGTGGAA
>CAZFNA010000003.1:0-3953 GCA_964520465.1 uncultured Pseudomonadales bacterium
ACCTCGTTGTTAGCAGAGCCAATCCAGTGCATTTTATTAGCACTAAATTTAGCCTTTTTATTTCCCAGTAATGGCTCAAAAGGCGCTCCACGCGAGATTGCTCCAAACACGCTACCATCCTGAGGCGCGCCCTCCCATAGCCAGTTTGTAAGCTTAACGCTACCAGCACCAGGCATATTCTTCGGCACAATATTTGGATTTCCTGGAATATGCTTTCCAATATGGCGAGCAACCAACCGCGCGTAGCCGTCATAACCACCGCCTGGCTTGTATCCAATGTAGAGCTCTACATCTTTTCCCTTATAGAAATCTGCCACCGCATCTGCCATCACACCCGCAGATGCCGTAACACAAGCTAAGCCAATCGCCGCCATTTGAAGAAGTTTTTTCATTATAATTCCTCGTGTTTATAAAAATTCTTACCACTACAGACTAGATAAATCGCAAATAAATGAAACCATTACCTCAAACTATTTCTGTATCGGTCAGCAGTCCCATTCATTTCACTAGATCGTGGGGATCACTCCTCTGAGCTCAGGAAAAAATGAACGGACTAACGACTCAGGCCACGCAATATGAAACCCCTGATCAAACACGAAATAGATTAAACAACCGATAGTCAGCATATATACCGAGGTTGTCCGTATAGATTCTGATCCACTGAGATACATATAGCCCATGATGAAGGCGGCCGAGGCAAGCAGTATTCCACCAATCCACCACACAACCAGAAATCCACAAAGCCATAAGAAAAACTCGAACACGCGACGGTTGTACAATGAGCGACTCAAACCACCGAGGTCAGACCCTAGATCCAGTGCAGAACCCTCAGAATATCCTTCTATCCGTCGCTTAAAAATGCCTAACGTTGTGGTTATTAGTACAAAGCCTAGAGTCATAGCAACGATTATTTGTGGGGCACCCTGTGATTCCTCGTCCCACCCAAACGAACTCCACAACGCCCACGTTAAGAGAGCCAATAATGCTGCCGGAAACAGATCAACCCCGCGGAATAGAGGCGTAGCAAAACTAAAAAGACTCAGCTTCTCTTTCTTTAAAAAGACACTTGTAAGAATGGGCTGAAAAAGGCTCAGGGCCGCCAGCGAAAGCATCACAAAGCAAACCGGCTTTAACATCCATGCCCACTCATAAATTTGGTAGGAGATCCTCATATAATCCTCGACAATGCCGCCCAGAACAAAGCCTAAAATCAGGGGTGGCCGGGGCCACTTGAGGTGCTTCATCGTCCAACCAACCGCACCAAAAATCAATAGAGTGAAGAGATCACCCCAGTCAGAGGAGGCCTGATAAGCACCCACCATCATGATACAAATGATGCCGGGGATTACTAAGGTATACCGAAGCGTAGCGATCTTAGCGAACTGACCACTGAAAGCGAAGCAAAGGCCGGCCCCCAATATATTCGCTAATGCGATCGACCAAACCATGACGTAAGTTACATCCAAGTTATCGGTGACCATGGACTTCCCGGGGACCAGTCCATGGATCATGAAGCCACCCAGTAAAAGTGCCATAGACGCTGAGCCTGGAACCCCAAAAGCAATCGTTGGGACGAGGGATCCACCCTCTTTCGCATTGTTCGCACTCTCTGGCGCAATCACCCCCCGAACATCTCCTTTACCAAAGGTATCCTTGGCCCCTTTCTCTGTTTTTGCTGCGTACCCATAGGCAAACCAATCCACAACTGCCGATCCTAGCCCAGGGATTGCCCCCACCATCGCCCCTAAGGAGCCACATTTTGCCACTAGCCACCAGTTTTTGAGAACGTCCCGAAGCCCCATGACCATACCCTCTTTTAAGTCATATTTACTGGTGTCAGAGATCGCAGTTCGACGCGCGGCGACGTCACAAATTTCAGGTAGCGCAAATAAACCCAAGGCAACCGGCAACAGAGGGAGATCATCGACTAGGTATAACGTATCAAAGGTCCAGCGCTCCTGTCCGCTCGTCGGATCACCCCCAACCATCGATAATAAAATTCCAAACCCAGCCATCGACAAGCCTCTGAGGGGCATTGATCCAGATAGCGCGGAGACCATGGACAATCCAAAGATTGAAAAGGCTAATAGCTCAGGGGAGTTAATATTTAAAAGTATCGGCCTTAGAACCGGAATAGTTAAACCAAGTAGAAATGCGCCCCAGAGGCCACCAATCAGTGACGCAGCGTACGCCGCGCTCAGCGCTCGGCCAGCCTCACCTTTTTTTGCCATGCTATGGCCATCTAAAACTGTGGCCTGAGAGGCGGATGTTCCCGGCACGCCAAACAAGACCGCTGGAATAGTGTCGCTCGTAGAAGTGACGGCTCCAAGCCCGAGCATAAATGCAAATGCTGAATAAGCATCTAAGTTAAATGTAAACGGAAGTAGTAGTGCTAGACCCGCCACGCCCCCTACTCCAGGCATGATTCCTAAAGCCAGACCGATGATCGTACCAAACCCTAAATAGAAAAGTCGCTCTGGCTCCATAAGGGTGCCAAAAGCTGTCATCGCGACATCAAGTAGAGATGCATCCATGGGCAGTTCCCAAACTACTATTGATTTTTAATTAACCTACCATGCCCACCCTCATGTGCCCAGACCAGACGTGAAACGTAATCGTATGCCTTTAAGAAAAAATAAAACTATTTCAAATCCGGAAATACAATCGTCTCGTCGATCGGTGACCTTTCAAGGTGACGGTCAATCTTGAAACGCTTGATTGCCTCACGAATCTGTCCAGCGATCGGGACTGGGAATCGGAGTCGGTCAGCCTCTGAGAGAAGCAATGACATATCCTTCTCTGCCCAAAGCGCTGGTCTGTCATCAGCCCTCGTTGTCATAGCCCAGCTGGCTCCACTACTTTTTTCCAGAGCAACCCTCAATCGTTCCCGATCAATACCTAGCGCTTCACCAATATCGAGACCCTCAACAGAAGCAGTCAAGCACGCCCACAATAAATAGTTATTAATCATCTTGGCGACCTGTCCGGCCCCGACAGGGCCTAAATATTCAATGTCCGTTCCCAGACAATCAAGCAGAGGCTTAACCTGATCCAGGGTATCTCTGGCTCCACCAACAAATAAGAGCAGGTCGCCCGATACCGCAGCCTGCTCACCCCTAGCAACAGGACAATCCAAAAGCCGCAACCCCTTTAGCTTCGAGAGCCTTTCAGCCAAGGCCTGCATATATACAGGCCGCAATGTTGCGCAGATAATAATAATTAGGTTTCGTCTCTCCATTGACAAAATACCGTTCTCTCCAAACATGACGTCCGTAGTCTGGGCTTCCGTGCCCACCACGATAAAAATGACATCACAGCTGTCTGCCAGCAACTTCACATTTTTTTTCCATGTAATACCTCGTCTGACCACCTCTGGCTTAAGACCAGAATCGATATCGGTACCAAATACCTCATGGAGTGGAGCCAGCCGGGCAGCCATTCGAATCCCCATGCGGCCCATACCAATAAAGCCTATCCTTTTCATTACTTTTATCCCTCAGTTTTCTTGTAAGCTTAGCGATTGCCTGACTACGCACTCTCTACTGTGCCAACTTTCCATGCTGGAGCGCGCATGCAAATTCATTCCTACTGCGGATTTCGCCTCAATACAATAAACTCGATCGATATTCGTTCTCCGGCAGACCAGCGAGTCACCTTAGGGCACATGCCGATCTGCACAAAAGACCATTTAAATCAGTGTTTAACCGCAGCCAAAGAGGCCCAGAGCAGGTGGCAATTTATAACCATCGAACAACGTATCGCGGCAACACTAAAATTTGCAAGCCTCGTTGCTCAGAACGCTGACGAGTTAGTCTCCACATTAAAACTCGAACAAGCGATGATCGATTCGGTTGTGCGTCGTGAGATCGATGAGTCCATCAAACAAATTAAGCAAACATGCCAAGTCGCTTTAAAAGAACTTAAATCTGAGACGCTTAATGATGGGACCCATA
>CAZFNA010000003.1:3963-53320 GCA_964520465.1 uncultured Pseudomonadales bacterium
TTCCCTGGAATGCTCCGATATCGCTAGCGACCGCAAAACTAATTCCAGCGGTGCTGGCAGGCAACGCAGTCATAGTAAAGCCATCTCCACGGGCACCCTTGGGAGTAACGTTTTTTTTAATGTTAGCAAACCAATGCTTTCCACCTGGACTAATTAATATAATCCACGGACTCGAAGAGCTAGGGCACGCAATAGTCACAAGTCCAGGTATTCGCAAACTGACATTTACTGGCAGTACTTCGGTCGGACGGCTAGTTGCAGAAGATGCTGCGAAGACTTTGAAATCTGTCCAGCTCGAGCTTGGTGGAAATGATGCAGCTATCTTATTACCTGACACTGATATTAAGAATCAAGCCCGAAAAATTATCGATTCTGCGTTCCGACGATCAGGACAATTTTGTTACGCGACGAAAAGAGTGTACGTGCACGAGTCAATACACGACGAGCTCATCGATCAGTTATGCATCCTTGTAGATGAACTTAAAATAGGCTCTCCAAAAGATCCTGAAACGACGCTTGGGCCCGTCATTGATAAACTCGCCCAAGGCCGACTGAATAGTTTAATTCAATCTGCCAAAGACTCGGGCGCTGTAGTTAGGTCTGGGGGGGTAACGCTCCCCACGGCAGACCTACAAAATGGTTGTTACGTGCTTCCAACCCTTATCTGGGATGTAGATCCTAGCCACCCCATCGTAGCTGAAGAACAGTTTGGGCCTATACTACCGATTGTAAAATATACCGATATTGAACAAGTAATTGATGAAATTAATAGCCAAGAGTATGGCCTCAGCGGTTCTGTGTGGGGCGCCGACTCCACGACATGTAGCATGTACGCTAGTAGGCTCGAGGTAGCGCGAGTATTCATAAACGCGGCGAAAGCTAACGGTGCATTTGCTGGAGAACTTCCCGCCGGAGGACACAAACAAAGTGGTGTTGGTTGGGAAAAATCGATTTATGGTTTGAGAGAATATTACCAATACAGAACGATTAATCGATCAAACGACTAGTTCCGAATATCTTGCAAAAACATCTCTTTGGGCAGCTCAGCCCCCACCCCATTTTTCAGAGCGCGCTCGTAAACCAAGCCTGCGACTGCATGGAACTGATTTCCTTGGAGATTACCTCGCTCAGAGTAGGTGATATCAAGCTCAGCCCTGTCAAATAACCCTGAACTCATTACGGTTGAGAGATAAACTAGTCGATCTCCTCCTACTGCACCGTGTGCGCGTCCAGATGAAGCCCTCGCCTTCGGAGAGAAACCTGATTTTGCTTGCCATGTCAGATGCTCATCGTCAAACGCTTGATCATCCCAGCCAACTGGGGGGCCCGTATTCCCAAACCTAAGAAACCGAGTTACTTTTTCTTGAACATTTTCTGGAATACCGCCGCCGCCGCCAACATTCACTATGTGCTGGCCGGGCTCAATAAAATTGGGCTTTATAACAGGCACTGCTGAGTCGGTTAGCCCCATGACGATGTCGGCGCCTCTCACCGCCTCATCTGGGCTAGACATAGGAGTCACTTTCAACCCCAGCTCAGCTGACATTTCATCAGCAAATCGTCTACAGTTTTCCACTGTGGGGCTAAATACATTCACTCTGTGGATATCTCGTACATTTACTACGGACCTCAAGTGATCTCTCGCCATCCCACCTGATCCGAGTAATCCGATTACGTGGGCATCTTTACGACTAGCGTATTTGACCCCAATAGCGCCATCGCCTGCGACCCGCATATGCTGTATGATTCCATCATTGAGTAACGCTAGCGGCTCACCATTTTCAACTGAAAATAATAAAATAAAACCGCAAAAAGTACCGGGTCGAACACAGTATTTTTCCTGTGTCATTGCACCATTGTTTTCTGAATGAAAGATCATGTCCGATTTACACCTGATCGCAAAATAACGGCCTGCGCAACCACCCTCCATTGTGCCCCAGCGAAAAAATTTATTTGGATCAGCAGACGGAATCTCAAGATCAACTCGGGGCCTGCATACCGCCCGGCCCTCGAAAAAGTCTCGATATGCCTCCTCCAGAACCTCTGTGACCTCATGCTGAGTCACAAGCCCTAAAACATCCGAATTATTGATGACTTTCATTTACGTCTCTCACTCAACCGCGATATCAAGACCAATATCAAATGTAGTTGCCGACATCGTGATTTGAGAGGAAGAAATATAGTCAACACCAGACTCTGAGATCCCTTTAGCCGTCTCCAACCTTACACCACCAGATGCCTCTAAAACTGCTCGTCCATCGTTTAAAATAACAGCCTCCTTGAGCGCATCAACAGAAAAGTTGTCCAGAAGTACGCATTGTGATCCTGCATCTAGGGCTTCCTCGAGCTGGTCAAGTGTATCTACCTCTATCTCTATCTTGACAAGATGGCCGGCGAATTTTTGAGCCGAACGAAAGGCAGCGGTCACGCTTCCAGCGACTGCTATGTGATTATCCTTAATCAAGATCGCATCATCTAACCCAAATCGATGGTTGGACCCGCCTCCACAACGTACTGCGTATTTTTGAGAAGCCCTCAGACCAGGAATTGTCTTCCGCGTACAGCATATTCTCGCCCGGGTATGTTTAACTTGTTCGACAAATTTCGCCGTGATTGAAGCGATGCCAGACAGATGACACAAAAAATTCAAGGCAGTACGCTCGGCAGATAATATTGACCTAGCGTTTCCTGAAACCGTCGCAACGACATCACCTGGCTGAACCACTGAACCATCGGCTAAGTGAGGACGGAACAAGATGCCATCATCAACTAGTTCAAAGGAGCACGAGGCATGCTGCAGACCAGAAACAGTCCCGTGCTCACGCGCGATAAGATGAGCCTCAGCTACCTTGCCTACCTCAATCGTTGACTGTGTGGAGAGGTCTCCTGCCCGACCAAGATCTTCGAGAAGCGCCCTCTTGACATCATCGACTATCATAATTTTGGGAAGTTCAAAAACCATAAAGTACCCTAGATAGACCCTCGGTTAAGTTAAAAATTGACAGGTTCAGACGTTCGCGCTGACTCAATAATTGCGTGACATACCGCCAAAGTATCCAGGCACCATCGCCCTGTCTGTACTGGATTCCTATCGTATCTGATTGATTGATAAAGCGCTCGAAAAACAGGGCCGCGAGGTGTCCCTTGAACAGGCACAGGGATACTGCGCCTCTCAGAGTGTCCATACACCTCTATCGCTTTTGGAGTAATGCGCAGATCGGCTTCCCGACACTGAACAATAAGTGGCCCAAAATGTTCATTGTGAATGGCTGGCACGAGGGATTGCCCCACACCAAATGTGCGACGCCGTTTCTCAGAAATCTCCTGCTCTTGATCCAATCCTTTTAACAAAGATCGTGCCTTGCCGTAAACGCTACTATCTTTTTTACTGCCAATCTCACCCAGCCAATCCATCCACTCATCCGAGTCAAAGTGAGCATAGCCAGAGTATGTGCATTGCGCAGTTACACGACCCTGAAAATTCAATATGGCCTGATAAGTCACTTCGGCATTACGGAGAGGGTCCCAACTACCTGTGACGGCAAACACCTGCGCGACACTAACCCCTGCTAACAAACGAACAACATCAATTTGATGAGCACCCTGAGAAAAAATAATGCCACCCCCATCTTCAGTGCGAAGCTCTTCTCCGCGTCGAGGCCGGTACATAAAATCAGTGTAATTTAGTGCTTGAATCGCTAACACGTCACCAAACAATCCCTGATCTATTAGCGCCTTTGCCTCAAGGATTTGCGCATCGAAGGAATGCGACGGACCCACAATCAGTTTAACGTTGTTTCGGTCACACGCTCGGACCATCCGTGTTCCCTCGTCCAATGTCACAGCCATGGGTTTTTCGACCAACACGTGCTTGCCTGCTGCTGCGCATATTTCTGTCATATCAGCGTGCATCTGATGTGGGGTGGCGATATGCACGGCCTCCACCTGTGGGTCATCCAATAACCGACCTAGGTTGTCGTATGCTTGGCCACTAAATACTTTGGTAAACGCATCTCGCGATTCTTTTCGGGGAGCAGCGCATGCGATTAAGTCGACATACTCAGTCTCAAGAATCGAGGGAGCCGTTAATGTAAATCCTCTACCAAGCCCGACAACCCCTAATCGAATAGGGTCAGTAATCCTCGAAATCGATTTCAATAGACTCCTTGCCTCTAGATACACAAATCATAATTGCTCTATCGTATTCGCCTGACTCAAGTACGAAATCCCTATGCTCAACCTCACCAGAAACTAATTTCATCCTGCAAGACCCACACGTCCCGCTCTCGCAAGAGCTAGGCACCTCTATATCATGCGATCTCAGAGTGCTTAGTATGGTTTGATCAGCACCAACTGGATACTCCGCACCGGTTGCCGTCAGGCGAACAGTAAACTCATGATTTACTCTCTCGTTGCCCGCCTGAGGGTTGAAGTCTTCAAAGTGTATTTGTTCTGCCGGCCAATGCCCGCTCAGTGCCTTAACCTCTTCCATGAGGGGTTTCGGGCCACAGCAATACACATGTGCGGAAGTGGGCACCATAAAATGATCCCAGAAATCGTAAAGCTGTGCGGGATCGCCCTCATCAAAATGGATGTGTGCTTCCTCTGGAAATTGAGATGCGATCAGATCAGCATAAGCCGCAGCGTCTGCAGATCGCGCGCAATAGACTAACGTAAAGTCTATGTTCCGGGTCTTGCATGCACTCGCCATTGCCATGATCGGCGTGATGCCTATGCCACCGCCTATCAGTAAGTAATTAGTTGAATCGACCAGTTCAAAGGAATTTTCTGGGCTTTGCACCGACACGCTACTACCGACCAACAACTCGTCATGAAGAGATCTCGAACCACCTCTGGAGTCTGGCTCAAGCTTGACGGCTATCTGATAAAAAGTGGGCGCCGTGCCGTCATTGATTAAGGAATATTGCCGATTCATGCCCCCCGGCGTCATCACTGCAATGTGAGATCCCGGTGTAAATTCAGGCAACACTGACCCGTCTTGAGCAGCGAACTGAAACTCGCATATACCCTCAGCAAGCTCAGTCCTTAGACTCAACACCAGTTGAATTACATTTGGCTTTTTCATTGATTTCGGCATTTAAGTAAATATAATTAGAAACCTAAACGTTACTGGATGTCCTGGCCACTCGCAACCAAATAATTTGGTAAATGAGTGCTGATTGGAGCGAACAATGTTGACGCAAGAAGAAAACAAACTATTAACAGAAGTTACCAATAAATCACCTATGGAACGTTTGATGCGTAGTCACTGGGTCCCAGTGTGCTTATCCGAAGAACTTCCTGAAAATGATGGTACACCGTTGCTAGTCGAAGTATTTGGCTGTCGCTATGTGGCATTCAGGGACACAAACGGTAAGGTTGGCTTAGTTGACGAACTTTGCCCCCACCGGCACGCGTCACTTTTATTTGGACGCAATGAAAACTGTGGCATAACTTGCCTTTATCATGGATGGAAGTTTGATGTAAACGGTAACTGCACCGGTATGCCCTCGGAGCCAGCAGGCAGCGACTTGATCAACAAGGTTAAGCATAACGCCTACCAAACGAATGAATGTGGAGCCTTCGTGTGGGCCTGGTTAGGTGATCAAGAACAAATATTAGCATTCCAGAGGCCAGCCTTTGCCCCAACCGATGACACACAGGTTTCAGTAACGAAAATTCGAATTCCTGCTAATTGGGCTCAAATTATGGAGGGCCAAATTGATTCATCTCATTCTTCCAGCCTGCACTCATCTGACATGGTTCCAGCTCGTGTCGATGGGGCCGCGGCAGATGATAAGGCCTGGTATCGGCCCTCCACTGACCGCTCTCCTCGACTATTAGTCGAGCGAACCGACTACGGGTTTCATTATGCCGCGTTGCGGAACCCGATGAAGCAAGCAGCTATCAATGACTACTTCAGGGTTACCGAGTACATCGCGCCGTTTACTTGTCTAATACCGCCTAACTCGAGCTACAACGTAACCACAATAGTAGTCCCGATAGATGATCATAATTCCATTCTAAATTTTATCGCCTCGGGTTCAGATAGTTGCCCCAGCACCGACGAGTGGCGAAAATTCAATCACTCAGTTGTCGGCGTTGACCTTGATGAAAATTGGATTTCGAAACGGCAGTTGCATAACAAATTCCTGCAAGACCGTGACCTCATGAAAGCGGGTAATTTTACCGGGGTTCCTGGCATACCAAACCAAGACATTATTATGTGGGTCTCGATGGGGCCGATTGTAGAGCGAACTACAGACAGACTTGCAGCCTCTGATTTAGCGGTTGTCGAATTCAGGAAATTGATGGTCGATGCGGCAAAATCCATGCATCAAAACGGCGAAGCACTGGGCTCACGATCAAAGCTACAACAGACAGAGATATGTTCCTATGAGGGCGTCCATCCAAAAAACACTGACTGGAAAGCACTCTGCCGAACTACAGGTGCTAGCTCGGACGAATTAATAAAAAAGCCCGCGTAACGCGGGCTTTTTTATGCTTGTAACAAAAGAAACGTATCCCAAGAGGGAAAGGATTACATTAAGCCAGCCTCTTTATAAGCTTTAACTGCTCCAGGATGGAACGGAATAGCATTTTGCTTAACCATCATTTCTTTACTTAAAGACCGCATAGCTTTGTGGACGCTCTGAATCTCACCTACGTTTGAAACTAGCGCTTTGGTGATTTTATACACTTCATCATCTGACATCTCAGAATTCACAACCAGCATCGCAGTCAAAGCAAGCGTTGGATGTTCCTCCGATAAAATATCGTAAGCTTTTGCCGGGATAACCATCTGCCCAGTCCCCATAGTTCTACTTACTTTGTTTCTTACAGGTTGAGACACCGGCATCATCAACATTGGCATCGAGTTCAACACCTCACGTATCGACGAATGACCAACAAAAATGTTGTTCATTACCATGTCAGCCTGACGGTTCTTCATGAGCTCAACTGAACCCTTGGAACCGGAGTACTGGATACTGCCACCCCACGACTCTATATCTTTCAAAGTGACTCCGTAAGCTGCCAGAACCTCTACCGCCTGATTATGAGCAATATTTCCTCGCTTATTTAAAATCAAGCGAACCGGTGGCTTTTTAGCTTTTAGATCATCGTACGAAGCAATACCGTACTTGTCTGCAAAGTCTTTCGTGATCATTGGCTGAAACGCTGCAAAGTTATACATAACAGCTAAGGCGCTCAAATTACTAACTGGAGCCTTAAACGGTTCACCACCCTGAGCCGCGATCTTAGCTTCAGCATCGTGCATCAGACCAAAATCAACTTTTTTTGCAGAGACCTGACCAGCATTCGCAAATCCACCACCCGAAGTCTGGTAGGTCACCGTGGCATTCGGATAGCTAGCCCTCATAGCCTTATCCACGCCAGCGCCTAAAAGTGACCAGAGTCCTCCGGGGCTAGCGCCAGCTAAAATATAATTATCTTTCGCAGATGTATTGACCGAAACGCCCACTAGACAAGCACCGAGCAAGACCACCTGACTTACCTTTTTAAATATATTCATCTTTATTCCTCATTTTTATTTTCACGTTTTAAACTTCATTTTTAATTTTGCTCAAGGCTCTACTACGAAGCCAGAACAGCATACCAATGCCCCCCATAAAACCTAAGACTTGTAGCCATGGTTGCTGGACCACTAATAACGCCACTAATATCAAAACAACCAGTCGCTGGACCAGGTTAATCGGGGCATAGAAGCAGCCAGCCGCACCAATAGATATCAACAGAAACGCCAGCGCCGAGCGAATGGTTGCCCACACCACCTGCCAAATTTCACCCTCGCCCAACAGAGACGGATCCAAAACAAAGAAAAAAGGAAGCAAAAAAGCTCCTACAGCAAACTGCACGCCTTTGAATGAAATTTTCATAGGGTTCGCGTCTGCAATTGAGGCAGCAGCAAATGCTGCGACAGCCACCGGAGGTGTAATCGCAGATAACACAGCGTAATAGAGCAAAAACAAGTGGGCCGCCATTTCGGGGATGCCTAATTTAATTAGTAGAGGCCCTATCAGAACGGCAGCGAGAATATAAGAGCTGACTGTAGGCATGCCCATGCCTAAAATTATAGTCATAATCGCAGCAACGATGAGGGTCAGCCAAATTAAATCTCCAGTAATCAGAAACACGAGAGCCGACAATTTTGCTGCCAGTCCTGTCATCGTAATACCACCAATAACGAAACCCGCGGCCGTGCAGGCGCCCACCACTGGCGCCAGCCGCTTCGCTGTCTCGGCAAGAGATTCAACGATCTTTGAAAACGACAAACGAGTGTCTGATCTTATAAACGATATACCAATGACAGCTACTGCCCCGAAAAGAGCAACAAAGGTTGGGCTATAGCCCTCAAATAAAGCCCAAACAATAGCCGCTAGGGGAATGAGAAAAAGACCACCTTTTTTCATCGTCTCAGCTATCGGGGGTACTGCGTCTTTGTCTAAACCCTTAAGTCCCAGCTTTACCGAAGTAAAGTGGACTTGAGAATATACTGAAAAGTAATAAAGAAGCGCGGGAATAGTCGAAGCGACCACAATATCCAAATAAGGAATCCCAGTATATTCGGCCATTATAAATGCAGCAGACCCCATCACGGGAGGGAGAATGCTGCCACCAGTCGATGCTGCGACCTCCACCCCTCCAGCAACTACGGAGGGGTAACCTATTTTCTTCATCATCGGAATAGTAATTGACCCGGTAGTCACTACGTCCGAGGTTGGACTTCCTGAAATAGTTCCATACAAGCCCGACGAAACCACTGCAATTTTTGCTGGCCCTCCAACTTGAGTGCCGGCAACGGATGCAGCTAAGTTATTAAAAAATTCCCCCCCACCCGCATTGGCTAGGAATGTCCCAAACAGGACGAATAACAGTACATAAGTCGCCGCGACCCGGAGTGGTGTACCGAATAATCCGTCCGTCGTAAATATCATTATGTCTAAGAAATGCTCGTAGCTGATATAGCCATGGCCAAGTGAGTTCGGTAACGAATGCCCATATAAATTGTATGCCATGAATCCAATAACGATAGCCGTCAATAAAAGACCGACAGTGCGGCGGCAGACCTCTAAACAAAGCAAAATTAATATAGATCCAAAGGTGACATCGTAAACTGACAGTGGATCAAGGAGCGTAATTCGAGTTGCTATTTCGTCTGCGTTCGTTCCAAAAAAGATACCGCAGCTGACACTAAGAATGACAAGCAACCAATCAACTACTGGAATTTTATGCTGGCCATCCTCTGGACGCTCGGAACCTGCCGCGATAGTGGAAAACACTAAAACCAACATAAATGAAAGAAAAAGGGTAACGAGGATAAGCGCGTCAAGTTTCCCGAAGATAGCCGCGTAAACTGACCAAACAATAAACAAGGCCCCGTAGCCAGTCAGCAAGTAGCCTATCAGCCCGTCAGGTCGGCGGGTATAGCCGGAATTAAACAGTCCCCCAATGCCCATGCTATACCTTGAAGGACTCTAAGCTATTTGGATGAAATAACTCTTCTGGACTCATCAGCCTGTCAGTCAACCCCTGATCAAAACAATATCTAGCAAATGTCTCAATCGTTGATCTATTTTCCTCCATCCCATAAGACCAAAGATCATGAGATCCAAAAATCGCCCGGGAGTCTTCCATCGCTGAAAATATCCAAGGCATGGGCGCCGCAGAAGCGGTTGCGTCCAGCAAGCGGTTTACGCAGCGCCGTCTAGCCATATCTAGCCCCTTATACATTGTCTGAGCAACCCATGGACTAGCTTCTAAAATATCATTTCGAATTACTATGGTATGCATGATGGGAAAACAGTTTGTTTTCTGGAAGTACTCCATCTCAATCGATCGAGGATCCTCAAACATTCGCTTGACTCGCGAATCTCGATCTTTAAACGATTGTATTGGATGGGCAGTTATAACAGCATCAACGGATCCTGAAAGCAGAAGGTCATTCAAGTTGTTTTTTGTATCTGGTCGTAGTCGAACCCAATCAGGTAAATTGAATTTAACTTTCTCAGAACGGCCTGGCTGGTGGACTCCAGATTGCACCCATTCTATTGTGGAGAGATCAACACCGAATTGATCGGACAATGCTCCCCGCACATAAACGCCAGCAGTCTGTCCCCACTCTGGTATGCCTACCCTTTTACCTTCAAGATCCATAGGCGATCTTACAGCTGAATCTGATCGAGTATAAATGGCGGAGTGCCTAAATACTCGCGAGGGAAATACTGGAATAGCTACCCCCTTAGCCTGTCCCTTTGATCTCAAGCTAACGTATTTGGCGAAGGAATGCTCCGATACCTCAAACTCACCAAACTTAATAAAACGAAAAAATATTTCTTCTACTGGCAACTTTAAATGAGTGAGCTGAAGGCCTTCTGTGATAACCCCCGGCTCGAACAAGTCTCGGACGTGGTCATAGTCATGGCAAGCGAATGCGAGATTCAGCATAAACTCCCCAATTATTGATTTATTATTTGATCCTGCACTTGCCAGAAACTACTACTTAGGTATCTAATCGTCAATTAAGATCGTCAAGCAAGTGATACTAAAATGATGTGGGCTACAGACTGATGGATGCACTCAGCATGCTTTCTGCAGGAACTCTTGGCTTGATCGTACTCATCGTTTTTCTCGGTGGTTTAATCAAAGGTTTTTTAGGCTTTGGTATGCCATTGTTCGCCACCCCCCTGCTAGCGTTATTCATGCCACTATTGAGCGTAGTTCCAATGATGGCAGTACCAGTATTGTTATCAAATATTTATCAAGCGAAATTCAGTCGAGATTCGATCGAATACGTTCGTCGGTTTTGGCCATTAGCAATTGGTCAAGTCGTTGGGGTCAGCATTGGTGTGCAAATACTGGTCTCTGCAGATACTGATGTACTCAAATTTTTTTTAGGCATGATCGTTCTTATTAATGTCTCTTTACGGTTGTCAAAATTTAAACTCGTGATCTCGCGAGATAGAGAGAAGGTTAGCGGTCCAATTGGAGGACTCATGGCGGGAATAGTCGGCGGTACGACATCTTTCGTTGGCCCGCTTCTTGTTCTTTATCTCTCCTCACTAAAAAACTTTAGCAAAGATGACTTTGTTAAGACGATTGCTCTTTTGTACTTAGTTGGGTTCATTCCCATGTATGGTGGATTAGTAGCTTTAGGTGCCTTTAGTTGGGGTCAGCTCATCGGATCGGTAGCAATCTGCCTCCCCATGCTTGCAGGAATTTGGATGGGAGAGAGAGCGCGCTCAATAGTTTCCGAGTCCTTATTTGAAAAGGGTGTGATGATCACGCTGAGTTTGATAGCGATCTCACTAATTTATCGATCGACTGAGTCAATGCTGGAGGCTTTTTGAAACGGATCCCTCAAAAGCCAACAGGTCACTGGCGAGTGAGTCAATTTTCCCCAGAACAATCGATAGCATTTCTGGCGCGAGAAATTACTCGGCTTTACAGTCGACAATTACAGGACGCCATCGCACCCCACGGAATTTTAATAGGTCAATACCACTTCCTTAGGATGCTTTGGGAGCGAGACAGCGTTACCCAAAGAGACCTGGCAACAGCTGTTGGAATGAAAGAGTCAACCACCTTTACAGCTCTGGCTGGCATGGAAAAAATCGGGCTTGTGACAAGGGCTCGTGACTCCCAAGACCGCCGCAAAATGGTGGTCAAATTAACTGACAAAGGACGCCGCCTAGAGGAGGTATTGATACCAGTTGCGAAACAAGTAAATGATCGTCCTTTAAATGGTATGAGTAAAGATGAATTAATCTGCTTGAGAGCGGGGCTAGAAAAAATTAAAGTCGGTTTGTTAGAGGACGCCAACAAAAATGACTGATGGGCGACGTCTCTTTTTAGTGACCGGCGCGTCCAACGGAATTGGGAAGGCGTCTGCCAACCTCCTAAGTGCCCTAGGGGAAGGGGTTATTGCTTGTGATATTCAACCTTGTGGGAGCAAAGATTTTATTTATTTAGATTTAAATGATCTCAACTCAATTCAAGAGGCTAGTAATAATATTCCAGATGGCATTGCGGGCATCATAAACTGCGCAGGCATTGCACCGAAGGGTAACAATCATCGAGCAATTTTAAAAATTAACTGGTTAGGAACAAAAGTTTTTACAGCCCTCAACCTAAAGCGACTCACGGATAACGGATCGGTGACTACGGTAGCATCTAGAGCTGGTGCAAATTGGGCGAAAAATCTGTCTGAATCATCACCATTGCTGCACTCACCGTCCTACAATGAGTCGCTCGAAATTATTAAAGAATCCTCTGTAACATCGCCAAGAGCTTATGAACTGTCAAAGGAACTACTGATCTTGTGGTCTATGGACCAGGCCTCCAAACAAACTGGAATTCGGTTTAATACGGTCAGCCCATCGTCAGTTGAAACACGTTTGACCCCTCAGTTTAGAGAGGCATTTAGTAAACGCGTGCAAGATAACCAGGCAATAAGACTTCATCAGACCCAACCTCAAGAAATAGCTCAAGCGATCTGGTTCTTAGCTAATCCATCCAATAAATCGATAAACGGAATTGATCTCAAGATCGACCAAGGCATTACGGCTGTTCGGGAAATCAAAAATATCCATACCAATACAACAGGGTGCAAGGAATGAGCAGACTTAACCTAACCATAGCCACAGGTGACTACGACAGGACTCGACCAATATCAGATGGAAGAGTTAATATCGAGGGTGTAGAGCCCAATCATTTGTTTTTTTCACCCGAAGAAATGTTTTATCGAGCGTTTCGGTTTCAATCGTTCGACGTTTGTGAACTCTCCTTCTCTTCCTACTGTGTAGGAGCGGCAAACCCTGACTTTCCCTATATCGCGATACCAGTATTTCTGTCGAGGTCATTTAGACACTCAGCAATTTTTACTCGCACAGACTCGCACATCACAAAACCTAGCGACCTCCTAGGTAAGACGCTAGGAGTAACTGAATACCAACTTACGGCAAATGTTTGGGTTAGAGGTATATTGGAAAATTACTACGGCGTGCCTCAAACGAAGATCAAATGGATCCGTGGAGGGCTATACGACCCTAAGCGGCCAGAAAAAATTAAGGTTAAGTTGCCTGAAGCGCTAGATTATCGGAACGCTCCCGAAGGCACGACCCTTAATGAATTAATGGAATCAGGAAAAATAGATGGCCTGATTGGTCCTCGCCCACCAAGGGGTTTTTACTCCAACACAAAATATAGCCGTCTGTTCCCCAATACGTTTGAAGCCGTTGCAGATTATTACCAAAATACTCAGATCTTTCCGATCATGCACGTGCTCGGGATAAAAAAAGAAGTTGTATCTCAACATCCATGGCTTCCCGCGTCTCTCTACAAGGCATTTGAAGAAGCTCGCAAAATCGCTTTAGAAGCCATACTTGACACGTCAGCAAGCAAGATGACATTGCCATTACTCGACGAGCAAATTGATTATGTACGAAAGGAGCTCGGCCCTGAATTATGGACTTATGGTTTTGCGGAAAATAAACACGTCATCGAGACCTTTTTAGATTATCACTTTGAACAAGGATTGTCGGAACGGAGACTGATCGCGGAAGAACTATTTCATCCATCGTCCATGGAATCATATTCGCTTTAATATACCAATGACGATAAGTGAAAAGAGTCATTCTCCAGGCATTCGAAAATGCGACCTAGGGTGGAGGATTAAGTAACGAGCTCGATACCTTGGTCTAAATAATTGTTACTGACGCCGGCAGAAACTGCCGCGTCAGCGTTGATAATTCAGATTGAGATTCACAAAATCGTCACACTCTCAGCACACTTTTGAACAGAGAATGCTTGACTGCGCGGTTAAAACCAGTCGATCAATAAGCCGACTCTTCGGGTCGATGTATTGCAGTTACAACATTCTGTCTGGTGAAGCCGTTCAAATTTCAGACAGCGGCGGACATGGCTAACGTGTCCGCGCATCATTTCTTGTATTAATCCTTAGGCGGTACCCAGCAATCCTCAAATCCTTCTGCTGGCTCCAACTGATCAAACCAGTCAAACCCCATTAACCGCGTCATCCTGCTATTCATCACCACAATCCGCGCCTCTGAATTGGTCGTGTTAAATCTTTTGTGAGCGCAATACGGCGGTATATAAATAAAATCTCCGGCCTTCCAATCAAATACCTTTGGGGTTGTCTCCCACTCCCACACAAACTCATCGGCACAATGAAAATTTACGTCGTAGTGATGATCGTAACCTTCACCCTCAATGACGAATGCCACTTCTTCTGACAAATGACGACTGGTCCCTGTGGCTTTACCCGACTCAATGAACTGCATGTAGAGATCAAGACAGCACTCTTTTGTGTTCATTTCTTCTCTGATGATGTGCTTAATCAGACCGTCAGCGGAACGCTCCATCGGCATCTCATCGGACTTAACGATATTTTTACGGGTGACGTATTCTTCCCTAAAAGCTTTAGAAGCCTCGAGCGCCTGGTTATAGAAATCAGCCGACATGGAATCATTCTTCGACCGAGCACGCTCTGTTGGATCAACGAACATTTTCGAAACTCCTCAAATGTTGGTGGGTGGAACGTAATCCTCGTGACCCGGAACCGGTGTCGTCGGAGGATAATCAACCATTTTTTGGAAAACCATGTGCATAAACAAGAAAAGAGGCTTAGCTTTCATGATCAGGACAATTGACTCATCGTCTGGGTCATCATTGAAATGTTGATGCACACAGCCATTTTCAACAATGAGCGCGTCACCAGCTTCCCAGTCAATCCGACGCCCATCATGAACATCGTGGCCTTTTCCCTTCAGCACAAAGAAAACTGCTGAGTTCATATGTCCATGCTTTTGTCCATATCCACCCGGCGCGTAGACGTCGATATGAGTCTCAATAGATTGGGATACTTTGGCGGCCTGCGGGTTAATAACCTTTTTACCGAAGTTTTGAGGACCACCCTTCCACTCCATATCAGGGGTTCTGTATATTCTAGGCTGCTGAAATAATTCAGACATCATGTCTGAGTAGGTGCCCTCAAGCGCCCTCACGAAGACACGCTTCTTCTGCCAGCGCTCCCAGACGACCTCGCCTTTCGAGCCACCAGCAACCAGGTCTGTTTTCTCAGTCATAACTCTCTCCTACTAACGCCTTTTAATACTACGGCATTGACCAAAAAGACTCTGCTAATAAATAGAATGCAGACCCATAGCAAAATCCTTTCACTTTGGAAGGTGATTGGCCTCATGCTTGAGAGTATATGTAACGAATAGAAACTATAGATACGCGAAATGGCAAAAAAATCTAACGATGCTAAAAAACCAAAACGCTCCAAAAAAAAACTGATCGAGCTTGTTGCTTACTCTTTATTTTGCGTAGCTGGCGCCTTCTACTGCTATCACCTAAAAGGAGTTGACGGGTTCGTCGCAGCCTTGGCCATCCAGGAAAACATGCTCCTTGGCATGCTACCAAGAATTATAATGGCACTCGGCGTCGCTTCACTCTTGTGGGTCCTGCTCGATCCAGAGAAACTAAAAACGACAATTCAAAAACGAAAGGGGTGGGTAAAAGTTGCTTACGCCACGATTTTAGGTGCCGTGACACCAGGTGGTCCATCCAGCTCATTTTCTATACTCAATATGTTTTTAAATAGTGGCCTAGGTTACCTCATCGGAATTACCTACATTACGGCATGGTCTATGCTGGGCGTGCAACGTATCTTGATTTGGGACATTCCGCTGATGGGGACCGAGCAAGCTGGCCTCAGATTTTTATCTGGTTTTTGGCTGCCAGCCTTTGCTGGACTCATGGCCGCATGGATGTTCGGCAAGAATGAAGGGAAAGATCGGCCATGATGAGTCCCTCTCTTCTTTTATTATTGGTCCTTCTCATATTTCTCGGATACAAGGCAAGGCAGAGAAATGATGGGGCTCTGAGCAGAGCCTACGATCGATTTAAACAACAGGTTATCCAATTTTTGCCACGTATGATTCTGGTAGTCATTGGGACTGGATTTCTCCTTCAAATAATTCCCACCGAGGTCATATCAGAACATTTGGGCAAAGACGCCGGATGGGCTCCAATTTTTTATGGGGGCTTCGCGGGCATGCTGGTTCCTGCAGGTCCTGCTGTAGCATTCACCACAGCAGCCACACTCGCTGGCTCAGGGGCAGCTCCTGCTGCAATGGTAGCGTTCATTACTGCATGGAGCATTTTTGCCATCCATCGCATCTTAATCTATGAGGCTCATCTTGCAGGGCCAAGATTTTTAATGATTCGATGCGCAGTCGCCGCTCCCATACCCTTCATTGCTGGCTTTATCACGCATCTAATAACCAACCTTTAGGAGGACACACCATGCAACTCAAGGCATACCTATCAATTCCTGAATCGACAAAGGCCAACCTAATAATCATTCATGAAAATCGTGGCCTCGATGGACATATCAGACAAGTTGCTGATCGCTTCGCTGAGCAAGGCTTTGCAGTAGCGGCACCCGATTATCTTTCACCCGCAGGTGGCTCAAGCTTGGACGTCGACACCAACATTGCCAAAATCAAAGACGTTTCTCGTGAACAGGTTACGGAAATAACAAAGTATTGGATGCAGGCACTAGAGAACATTTCCAAAGGTCATGAATCTTCAATCCTCGGATTCTGCTGGGGTGGCGGCGTAGTCAACCACTGCGCAACCCAAATCCCCAACTTGAAGAAGGCCGTCATGTTTTACGGGAACGCACCCGATTTATCCCTGGTTCCAAATATAAAGGCGTCCCTTCAACTAAATTATGCTGAAAACGACGATAGAATCAATGCGGAACGGGACGAGTACCTCAGATCTCTCGAACAAGGGAAAATTGATTTTGAATTTCATGTGTATAAGGATGCAGGCCACGCTTTCTTCAACGATAC
This sequence comes from uncultured Pseudomonadales bacterium, assembly GCA_964520465.1. GTDB lineage: Bacteria > Pseudomonadota > Gammaproteobacteria > Pseudomonadales > Litorivicinaceae > HIMB30. The sequence goes on from CAZFNA010000003.1 coordinate 20,868, forward strand.
CCGCGAGGATAGATACCACAAATCGTCGGCAGAACTCGGTTTTAAGAGAGCTCTAGAATTTTTAACAAGATAATAATTACCGAAAAAACTGTAAGGCGCTTAAGACTTCTTTGAGGTCTTGAGCGTCGTCCACCCAGACGAGCTGCGACGAGATTTTCCGCAACTTACCTACTAAGCCTGAACCGATATTTTGAGCAATCTGATTTTGATCTGATGCACAAATAATCGTTGTGATAAATCGGTCGTTCATCCATCGATCAACCTGAGCTAAAAGTGAGATAAATCCCTTCGATAATTGACTGGACTCCTTGCAAATAAACGTGAAAAAGTCAGTTGAGTCGCCCAGAAACAAATCGTCCAGATTAACGAATCCTTTGCCCGTCAAATAAAGATAGGCACCCCGCTCATGCTCAGGCGTTTCGCCCGTTAATTCTTCGAACATAGAGACAGCATCAGTATGAATAATAAATGCGAACGTTCTATTCTCACTATTTGGTTTCTGTATACGATAAGAAAGTGCCTGAACTGAATTTTTCTCAGCACAATATCCTGCGGCTGGCTGGAGCAAAGATCGCGTTGTCATACGGTTGTTTGCCGCTCACCCTCGCGGACCTTAAAATCATCCTTGGCGGCCTCCAAGAAATCCTCACTTCTCGGAATAAGCTTCGAGACTGATCGAACACGTTGCTCTTCCACCGCTACCCCTGGAGGTGTCTGGCCCTTATCGCGAAGCGCCACAACCGCCCGCTTAAGAACCTTTCGCGCCATGATTATTCCATTATCAGTGGACACAAGATTCTCTTTGGTTCGATCAACGATGGGACCCATTGACTCCTGAACTGAAGCATCTTGCATAGCAAAACCCTGGATGCCACTGTATGTCTCGCCGCGCCTCTGCGCCTCGCGGTCCATTAAGTAATCATTTTCTTTATTCTGTAACGGCCTGAAAGTTCCAGGCACATAAGGAACGTGAATCCCCTCCCCTCTCTCCATAGCCTCTCTTTCATCTTTAGAAAGCGCTCTGACAGGATGATAGTCGTAAGACCAGGTCATACAATTGTGATCGTCTATAGGTATCCAAAAGTGTCCGTGAATGGGGTGGTCTCCGCGAGGAGGAATTACTGTGAAGCAGGGCGCCACAAACGGCGTGATACGCCAATAGTATTGGTCGTCCTCTGCGTTTCTTCGTGCACCGATCAATAGTCCGCCATCAACTTGTTTTACTTCAAATGCAGGTTTTCTATCACTGAGATTATATTTGTTTCCCTCTGCCCCCTTGAATAGGGGATCTTTTTTCATAGTCTCGCCGTGAAGAAAGGATACATGAGACGAATCGATACCGCCCTCCATGCCTTGAAGCCAATTACACTCTTGGATCCGTTTCGAACTAAATGTCTGATCAATCGGCACACTGGAAAATTCGTATTCGGGTTCAGGGGGCATATATTCTTCTGGGCCCATATACACCCAAATCACGCCACCTTTCTCAATCATGGGATAGGCGGTCAGCTTGATCCGATTACACAATCCACTGTCTTCTGATTCTGATGGAATCTCCGTACAGTTCCCATTTACATCATACTTCCAACCGTGGTACGGACAGCGCAAACCACTTTCTTCGTTCCGACCGAACCACAGCGAAATACCACGGTGAGCACAAAATTCATCTATCAGACCCAGTTGACCATCTGAATCTCTAAATGCTATCAAACGCTCCGAGAGTATTTGCACCCGAACTGGAGGGCAGTCGATTTCCGGGAGTTCACTCGAAAGTAACGCCGGAAGCCAGTACCGCCGGAACATGTCTCCCATTGCCGTTCCCGGACCTGTTTGAGTAAGTAAATCATTATCTTCACGTCTAAGCATAGTTTTTCTAAATCCCTTCCAGCCAAAAACAATTTCGGACCCGACCGTTCAACTATTTACTACAATGGTAGAATACCAAAGTTCAGAAATTTCAAGGTAATTCAATTTCATTATGGCTCTAATAGAATTGTGCTCCGAAGCTGACCTAGATCACAACGAAATCAAACTCTGCAGCGTGAACGGTATCGATATTGCACTGTTCCGAGTGGAAGACAACTTTTATGCACTCGACAATCTATGCACCCACGGTCCGGGCTCCCTCAGCGAGGGATACTTAGAAGGGTTCAATATCGAATGTGATTTTCACAACGGTGCATTCGACATCCGAACAGGAGAGGTAACAGCGCCACCGTGCATGGATCCTGTCAAATCATATGTAGTATGTAAAAAAGAGGGGAAAGTGTTCATAGAGCTCGACTAGAACAAGGGAAGCAATGCCATGGATAAGAAAAATAAACCTATGCGCAAAATAGATATCTTTAATCATATTTGGCCAAGTAAGTTCTTTGAAGCATTAATTGGCCACATCGGCCAGATGACAGATATAACGCTGCGGAGTAGAGCCGTCCCAATGATCACTGACCTGGATCGTCGATTTGAAGTAATGGATATGTTCGGCGAGGGATATCAACAAGTACTCACTCTCGCATCACCTCCACTAGAAAAAATCAGCAACCCAGACAAGGCGCTTGAACTTAGCATGATCGGTTCGGATTCAATGGCTGAACTATGTTCAAAGTATCCTGATAGGTTCCCTGCCTTCGTTGGGACAGCGGCGATGAACCACCCCGCTGGCCTGACCAGTGAATCTCGTCGAGCAATAGAGCAATTAGGTGCTTCGGGCATGCAGATCTACACAAACGTCAAAGGAAAGCCTCTAGATCACCCCGACTTTGAACCATTTTTCGAGTACATGAATGAGTGTGGCAAACCCGTGTGGATGCACCCTGCTCGTGGGCAGGGGTTCCCTGATTATCAATCGGAGGAGCGTTCCGAATATGAAATATGGTGGACTTTTGGCTGGCCCTATGAAACCTCTGCTGCGATGGCCAGGCTCGTATTTTCGGGTATGTTTGACCGGTACCCAAACCTCAAAATCATTACTCACCACGCTGGGGGCATGGTTCCTTATTTTGAGGGCCGCGTTGGCCCTGGCTGGGATCAAATGGGCAAAAGAACGAGCGACAGAGACCTCGGCGCAGTAAAAAACGCACTCAAGAAACCACACCTTCAATACTTTAAAGAATTCTATGCAGATACCGCAAGTTTTGGCTCCAAAAGAGCTATTGAGCATGCAATCGAGTTCTTTGGCGAAGATCGAGTGGTATTCGCATCAGATGCGCCCTTTGATCCAGAGGGGGGGCCTATGTACATCCGGGAGACTATCAACGCAATCGAGTCCATCGATGTTGAGCAATCGATTAAGGAAAAAGTATTTTACAGAAATACTTGCGCATTATTGGGGATTCAGTAGTCAAAGTAACCAGATAGGAGCTTAGTCGTGGACGCGAGTGTTATCGTTGTAGGCGCTGGTCCAGTTGGACTCTCTCTCGCCATTAACTTGGGGCGAGCCGGGATCAAGACCATCCTGATAGAAAAAAATCCTACACCCCAGTTCCTTCCAAAAATGGAGCGCTGTAACGCTCGCTCCATGGAAATGTTTCGAAGAATTGATCTTTCCTCAAAAATCCGGAAATCTGGGCTCCGGGCAGACTGTCCAATGGATGTATTTATCGTCGAGGACTTAACCAAGCCTCCTCTGCTGGAGGAAAAACATCCCTCGATAAAAAGCTATAAGAATCACATACGGAATTGCGATGATTTATCTATGCCTCTAGAGCCTTATCAACTGATATCACAGTACACCTTGGAGCCTCTTTTAAAAGTAGAGGCAGAGTCATTGAGCTCTATCAATGTCAAATTTGGCCACAAATTTAAAGAATTTAAACAAGATAAGTCAGGCGTAACAGTTCGTTGCGAAGATCAAAACGGAGTGTCTACAAATCTCTCTGCTCAATACTTAGTTGGGTGTGATGGTGGATCCAGCCCTATACGTAAACAACTAGGAATCAAATTACGTGGCGAAGGCGGGATACTAGAGCTTCAGCAAGCATTGTTCTACTGTGAAGAACTTTTTGATCGCCTCCCAAAAGGAGACGGGCCAGGGCAGGGACGACACTATCACCGGGCTGATACCGATCACACCTTCCTAATCATGCAAGACTCTACAAAGCATTGGAGTCTTCACGCCACTGCAGCAGACCGTGACGCCATGAAGCAAAAATTCGAACAAGTTGTTGGATTCCCAGTCAATTATGAACTCATTTCCTGCGGGCCCTGGCGACAGAATTTACTTCTCTCCGATCGCTATCGAGACCGACGAGTCTTTTTAGCGGGTGATTCCGTTCATCTCGTGATACCAACCGGCGGACTTGGCATGAACACTGGCATCGGTGATGCTTTTGACCTCGCTTGGAAACTCAAGGGAACCATACAAGGTTGGGGAGGGGCAGAGTTGCTGGACTCTTATGAGACAGAGAGGCGACAGGTCGGCGAGCGTAATGTTGGCGCCTCTCGTTACGCTAACGTGGGACGACAGAGATGGAGATCTATTGCGACACCGGATATTTTTAACGGCACAAAAGCCGCCAAAAAAGTTAAAAGTGCGCTAATTTCTATGGCTGACTCAGAGCAACGAAAAGGTAACCGCATGATTGGTGCGGAGCTCGGTTATCGCTACGTAGACTCTCCTTGCATCGACAACATCCCAGGCGGCCCAGAGCATCGGGTAGGAGAATATACTCCTAATGTTTGGCCTGGCTCAAGATTGCCTCATTGCTGGTTAGATGACGGGTCAGCGATGCAAGATAGCATCCCAGAAAAGTACGTGCTCCTCAGCCTTGGTGATAAGCAAGTCGATACGACAGACTTACGAGTAGCCTACGAGCATTTCGGGGCACCTGTTTCAGAAGTGCGAGTCAATTCGACCAGAGTGAGAGATCTCTATGGCTTCAATCTCATCGTTTTAAGACCCGATATGCACGTCGTCTGGAGGGGCAATAGGGCTCCTGCAAACGCAGGAGAGATAGCCTCTCTCTCCACCGGTCATGGACCTCTATAATAATAATACGAAAGGAAAATATCATGAATAAATTTTTAACTTTTCTTGATGCCAAATTAGATGAGCTAGTTACTGCTAATCGGATCCTAGGCCGTGAGAATGTTTGTGATGCGTTTGGTCATGTCAGCATCAGACATCCTGACCGAGATGATCGCTACCTTCTTTCCAGATCCCGGGCCCCAGAGCGTATTGAGGTCGATGACCTGATGGAATTTACTCTCGACGGCGATCCGGTCGATCAAAAAGATCGATCGCCTTACGCTGAAAGATTCATACACGGGGCAATTTATTCAAGGCGTCCAGATGTTCATTCTGTTGTTCACAACCACAGCATGAACGTCATCCCGTTTGGCGTGACCAAGACCCCTATCCGACCAATCCTCCACATGTGCGCATCGATGGGTAACGAGGTTCCGGTATGGGACTCAAGAGATAAATTTGGTGATACAAATCTCTTGGTGAGGTCTATGGAAATGGGATATGACTTGGCTGATGCACTGGGCGATAAACGAGCAGCATTGATGCGGGGGCATGGGTGCGTGGTAGTCGCAGAATCACTTCGACTCGCTGTATTTGCATCGGTCTATCTAGAAATGAATGCAAAGATACAGTTGAAGTCTCATATGCTCGGCGGCGATGACGTGACCTTTCTGAGTGAAGGCGAAGTAGAGCAGATAATTGGCACGAGGACATCATTCACCATCGAGCGGGCTTGGGAGCGCTGGGCTCGTCGCGCTGATCGTCCATATGACCCTACGCCAAGCTAGGCTGGTCCCACCTTAAGCATGGCTCACAAGGTGACCGGCTTTAGACGAGTAGCCTGATCACACAACACGGTAGTCCTATTGATTCTCCTAATGTCCGGATAGCTGTATCCCCCAAATGCACAATGAAGCACGCTCCGGTTATCCCACATCACAACGTCACCTAGACTCCACTCGTACTCGAGCCTCACGCTCGGATTTTCCAGATAAGTAAATAATTCATCAAGAATGGCTTGGCTCTCTTCCTCAGGAGTATCTGCGATATCTATCGTAAACCTCGGACTAGCAAACAAAACGAGCTCACCACTTTCTGGATGTCGATAGACTAGCGGGTGTTGCACTGGCGGGTGCTTCTTCAACTGCTCCGCATAAAACTCACGAGCATTGACTCTATTTTCAGAAATTGTCACTCGGCGATTAATGAGCTTGCTGACGCAGTGAATGCCCTCCAACCCAAGAATTCTTTGCTTCAGTGGCTCCGGTAAAATCTTAAACACCGCAGCCATGTTAATAAAACCAGTATTCCCACCCTGGTCAGGATTCTGAAGGCAGTGAAGAATTGATCCAAGCGGAGGATCTATTTGCCAAGACAAATCAGAGTGCCACTCCACACCCGCGTCCACCACGCCGATAGGTTGACCGTCCTTCATATCATTTGACAGTATTAAAATTTCAGGAAAATGCTCCAGCAAATACTGGCTATTACTATGGACATCACACTCACCAAACCTTCGCGAAAACGTCACATGCTCCGCCGGACTCATGGTCACCTGTTTAGGAAATGCGATCACCTTGTGTTTTACGAGCGCGTCATAAATAAATTTAAACTCATCATCGCTCATTGGATCGGATAGATTGACGCCATGAATGATGGCTCCAATTGAACCAGATAACAGGCTGACAGATAATTGCATAATCGCTCACCACTTTTATTTTTCTGCTATTAAGATATTCCCAAGACGGTCAACTGTTACCACCTGCCCGGGCACTACGAGTATGGTTGTGTCCGCCTGCTCAATAACGAGTGGTCCGCTGTAGCTCTTTGTCGGATCCAGCGAATCACGCTGCATGACACTCAAATCAAAGAGAGATGGCTCACCCTCAACATCAAAGACAGCAGTTCTAATAGACGTGTTTAATTTATTTACACCCAGCGGAGGTATGACATCAAATACTGACAGCTCGCGATCCGGGCTAGCAATTCCCACGACTCTATAAGACATCACTTCCACTGGTTGAGCCTCGGCTGCATGGCCGAACTTTTTTGCATGCATTTGGTCAAAGTCGCCACGAATCTTTTCAAAATCCAAATGATCTAAGCTCACTTGAATCGATAGTTCATAACCTTGACCCTGATATCTCAAGTCCATGAAACGCTCAAGGACCATCGAGTTTTCCAGAAATCCTTCGTATGTGAATTTATCGTTGGCTTCGGATTCTAGGACGTTGAATATATTTTCGGTGTCAAGCAGCTCAAGATCTGATAAACCTTGAGGCTTAGTTTTTATAAATTCATGTTTCACATCAGCCTGCAATAATCCTAGCGCCGACGTGACCCCTGGACGTGCCGGCACCAACACCTGTTGCAGACCCAGTTCCCGCATAATTCGAGACGCATGCAGAGGCCCTGCGCCGCCAAATGCAACCAAAGTAAAGTCGCGGAGATCGAGTCCTTTACTTGTGGCCAAGGCTCGAATCGCCTCACTCATTTTTATATCGACCACCTTTAAGACACCAAGAGCTGCCATGTCTGAAGTCAAATTGAGAGGCTTCGCTAATTTATCTTCTATCGCCTCTTTTGCGGCCTCAAGGTTCAACGTTAAATGTTCTTTTACCTCGGGCCTATTACCTAAATAACCCAACGTAACATTGCAATCAGTGATGGTTGGAACTTGCCCGCCGCAACCGTAGGCTACTGGTCCAGGCACAGCACCAGCGCTCTCGGGACCAACATGTAATCGTCCGCCATCATCAACCCAAGCAAGAGTACCGCCGCCGGCAGAAAGAGTCTCGACCTGAACTGATGGCAAACAAATATGCCTCCCATCGACCTCAAAACGATCTCGAATCTCCACTGCGAGCCCCTCAGTCACGGCTACATCACAACTCGTGCCGCCCATATCAAATGAGATCCCATACTTAAGACCAGCCTTTTTCAATATCGTTAATGATGCCATGACCCCACCCGCAAGTCCGGACATCAAGGTCGTCACCGGTCTTTCCGCGGTATTACTCAGCGAACCTACGCCGCCATTTGACTGCATCACATAACGCTTCTTAGTCTCGATATTTAGATCAGAAATCGCTTGATCCAATTGTGACAGATAACGATCCATGCTGGGGCGAAGGTAGGCGTTAATGACCGTTGTAGATAGCCGGTAGTACTCTCGAATGAATGGACAAATCTGACTCGATATTGTCACTGGAATACCCGGCAAGAGCTCCTCAACGATGTCTTTGACGATCTTCTCGTGGTTTGGATTAACAAATGAGAATAGCAGGCATATCGCCACTCCCTCGATATCACAACCTTGGAGTTTCTGAATGCGCTCACGAGCCATCTCTCCATCAAGGTCAATAACGATCTGACCTTTTGAACCAATTCGCTCCGGAATCTCGATGACATTAGATCGATCAACGAGTAACTTGGGACGCTGATATCGAATGTTGAAAATCTCACGACCGTACGGTCGAGCCTGCTCCTGAACCTCGTAGATAGCATCAAATCCCTCGGTTATCAACAAAGCTGTTTTACCACCATGCTCCTGTAAGAGAGTATTCGTTCCGACGGTCGTTCCGTGAATGAATAAATCAATAGTTTGCGGAGAAATACCAGAAGCAACAATTTTTTTCAGCCCCTCAATTACTGCTTTTTCGGGTGCTGCTGGAGTTGACGGCACCTTAAAAGACATCAATCGGTCCCGCTCATCCAGATAGGTGAAATCTGAAAATGTACCCCCGGTATCAACCGCTACTTGGACTTTATTCATTTTGACTCCGTTTTTCTAACCCTAAGCTACTTTTACAACTACGCTGCTATCGTTCACTCGTCCGCAGCCACCGCCACTTGGAGTATCTAAAGCAAATGTGTGTCCGCTATTTAAGGGAATATTTACTTCACGAGACGAAACAGTCGATGACTGACCATACGGGTCCAAGATCGCATTACCAGGCATCCCGTCTTGGCCACCGTTGACTCCACGCGGGGGTATTTGGTGCCTCGACGAACGAATCGACAGTCGTATGCCGTCTTCCAAGGATTGATACACCCGACGAAAGGCGTCCCCACCCAAGTGTAAGCCTCTCCCTCCACTACCTTTCAGGACACTAAACTCTAAAATTCTTAGCGGATATTCACTCTCAAGAATTTCAATAGGAGTAATACGACCATTCGTTTGATTAACGTGACAGCCTGTAAGACCGTCGTTTACGCTTGACGCACCTGACCCCCCTGCAAATATCTCGTAAGAAATGCTAGGCCTACTATTAATCTTTGTTCGGGCAAATCCAAAAATCAATGATCTAGAGTCTGATCCATCTGCTCGCTGGACGGTTGGGGCAAGCTGCCCCAGAGCATCAAATCCGGCATTAACTACGGCATGTACTGTGGGGTTGTAGGTATTCATAGGAGCTGGCAATTCGGGTTCTAGAATTGATCCCGGCCTTGTTTTTATGTCAATAGCATTTAAAACACCTTGGTTAATAGTGATCTCTTGAACCATCGACGAGATCACTACATAAGCACACGCCGCCTTAACAAGAGAGGGGCGAATATTGGCTGGCCCCACTGCCTGATCATCACTCTCTGTAAAATCAAACAATAACTGATCAGCCTTCTTTTCGACGGTAACAGCGATTCGAATTGGCTGTCCCACACGAACCCCGTCGTCATCCAGAAGTCGATCACCTTTACCTGACCCGTTTGTCCAACTCGAAATCTCTCGTCTTATAACTCTTTCCACCTCTTCAATACGCTGACTGATCGCATCATCTATAGCCTCTTTGCTATACTTATTCACTAATTCAACAATTCGGTCAGCACCCAGCCAGCCGCAGCCTAACTGACCTCGAATATCTCCCATTACTAAATCTGGGGATCTGCTATTTGTTCTGATGATAGATTCTATTTCTGATGAAATTTTTCGATTCTGAACGAACCTGATCGCAGGAAAGTGGATGCCCTCAGAAAAAATATCAGTCGCCTTACCAGAGCAGCTTCCTGGCACAGGCCCTCCAATATCACTTTTATGGGCAATGCTCGCAGCAAAGTACGCTAACTCATCTGCTACAAAAACTGGCACAATTACGCACATATCGGGCGCATGAGGGCTACCGCCAATGTAAGGATGATTCACCAAGAAGCCATCACCAGGCGAAATATCATCTCGGGGATAAGAAGCCAGAATTGCCTGAATAGATACAGGGAAAACGCCCAGATGCAGCGGTAGCACAATGTGCTGCGCGGCAACGCAGCCATTTGTGGTCAAGATGGCGCAACTTGCGTCGTGACTCTCGCGGATTATTGTAGAAAATCCAGTCCTGAAAAGAGCTTCCTGCATCTGCTTGACCGCGCCGGCCAACGAGGCATTCAGAATCTCTTCTGTAATCGAATCTACCACTGCGTTCTCCTCTCCCAAGCCTATAAGATTACTCAGGACAGGTTGAAGCAGGTAATACCATTTTGCGATGCGCGGAATCGTTCAAGAGTTTACCAAAACTGCTACCGAATGCCCCCTAAAGTCAGTCGGCTTGCTCTGGATCATCCCCGAGATTAAAGTCCTCAACAGAAAGAATATCAGGATGTTCGTGTGCGACTTCTGCAACTAAAGCCACTAACTGATCTCTCACTACCTCAATAGCTCGGGAGCTTGGCTTACTCATGTTCTCTGCTAGGTATAAAGTCCTGGTTGGCACCGGGTCGACGATCCTGGCAATTCCAACATGGCCGCAGTCCACCTCCCACTTAACGGCGCCTATAGAACCCACAGAAAACCCTAAGCCTTCGCGAATGAGGTAACGAATTGGTTGCACCGATTCAACCTCATGAACTACGTTCAGCTCCAGCCCCAACTGTTCAGCGTAACCTTCGACAAGTCTCCGATACTCAAATTTCTTTGAAGGTAAGATCAGCGGATAATTAACTAAATCTCGGAATTTTATCTCTTCCGGCACTTTCTCAGAAACAGAGTCCTTCCAATAAGTGAGCACCAGAGTCTCCGTACCGATGGGCTTGAATCTAAGGTCTTGATCATCTGAAGGAGCGTAAGTAAGAGCTAAGTCAAGACGCCCATCATTTAGCATTTTTGCCAAAGATTCACTGATCGAATCCCTTAAACAGACAGCAATATCAGGGTACTCAAGGGCAATACGCTTTATAAGTTGTGCTGCCAATAGCTGGCCCGTGCCGTGGGTAAGCCCAACCAGTGCTGGCCCAGAAGGGGTATCCCTAAGATTTTGAAGCTCGTTTTTTATGTAATGCATCTGACTAATCAGTCTCTCTGCATGCTCAGCTAACTTAAGTCCAGCCGCAGATGGGGTAACGCCCCTCGCATGTCGCGTAACCAACTCCACCCCAAGCTCATCCTCAAGTCTTCTCAGATATAAGCCGAGTGCAGGTTGGGCGATGTATAGGTGCCGAGATGCCTTAGTAATACTTCTGTGTTTGATTATTCCCAAGAATAATCTAAGGCTCTTTATATCCAAATCCCAAACTCCTATTTTTGATCAGCGACTAATCATGAGTGCTCATAGGCGAGATATCAACGCCCAAATATTCAGCCTTCTCACCATAAAGTAATGCGCTAACGTCATCCGCCGTAAACATTTTTATCAACTGGTCAATCGTGCCGAACAACGGCAGCGGAATTTTTGCGGCCTGGGCCAGCTCCATCGCTACATCCATATCCTTCTCTTGCCACGTAAAACGCGTGTTATCCCATCGGTCCAGAGTAGTATTCCTTGCTGGGCACTCTAGCAGTATCTCGCGCATCTTTTGAGCATTAATCCCATAGCGCTTAGCGAGTGCCAAGACCTCAAAGTTCGCACAGCAAGCCGCCCAGTGCATCATGTTATTGCAGGTCTTACCGAGCTGGCCTGCGCCCACATCACCAACTCGATGAACGGCTCGACTATAGCTCATGAGAACCGGGCTAACATACTCAACATCCGCCTCAGAACCACCGCACAGACTGGCCAAGTTACCATCACGAGCTCCTTGCATGCCGAATACGACTGGAGCATCTATAAAACGAATCTCCTTGGCCGAGCAGAGTGGCGCTAGTTTAAGCATCGTATCTGGATGATTCGTCGCCGCAATAACCACCGCGGCGCCCTGCTTGGGATCACTATTTAAAATCGTATCGACTACAAGCTCAGACTGCTTATCAGTAGCCACGATAACGATAAATACATCGGTTTCTGCGACATGTTCAGCAAGATTTTTAGACGCTTCCAATCCCCTTCGTTTTGCTTCATCGATCTGTTTTTGATCAACGTCTACACCAATTACGTGGTGGCCCTTATTTTGGATATGAAGTGCCATCTCCAAACCCATAGCACCAATCCCAACTACACAACTATTCATAATCTTCATACCCTCTTATGATCCTTAGTTCTTCTTTTCTATAACAGCTTCTTTGCGCTCGATACTGAAACGCAGCCGGGTGAGAAAATCTAAATCCGTACCCGTCACCCGAATCCAACGGGCTGGTACCGACGGATGTCTTGTAGAATGTATAACCAACGGACCAAAAAACATCGCATTTCGCGGAGTAAGCTCACTCTTTTCAGTCATCTTCAATTCTGCTTGTCCGGGCTGTCCATCCGTTCCAGTTATCCGACTGTACACCGACATTTCAGTGGCTCCAGAAACCTGGTAATAAAGCGCCCATGAAGACCCATGATCATGAGGAGAGCCTTTCTTTGGTGTGTCGGCACCATGACATAAAATCTGCATTCCGGTCCCCGGAGTCCCCCAGAGCCGAACTTTTTTTTCGAGATTTACCGCCGCTAAGTACTCTTCAATCCCAGGCTTAGTTATAAATTGTGTGATTAGCCTCGATCCATAGAGACCTATATTTTTTTGGGAAGGCTGATCATTTTTAATCAGTGCCATCAGCCCGCCAGCCAAATTATTCACATCTTTTTGATTCATATTATTTCCTATATATGAATAACACTGGGGGTATATTGCTATCGCGCTTCTTAACTGTCCAAAAACGAATTAGTTTCCGGGACAAGTGATGTGGTTTTTTCTGGAGAACCAGGGTGAACATATTAATCGTCAGCCTCGGCCGAATTGGTAGATTAATCGCGAGAGCAATTATCTCAAGCGAGAGCACATCACTAAATTGGGTGGGCGCAGTGGAAGTGAATTGCGATGCAGAACTTTTCTGCTGCCCTATCAATCATGACTCGACTTATGGCGCCAGTAATAGACCGATGAGTTCTGATAAAGTATCTTTTACACGAAAGGATAAGCCCAACATTCCTTCGTTTGACGATATCAGTGATGTACTCATGAACACAGAAGCCCAGTTGGTAATTGATTGTTCGGGCTCGGCTCTATGAGCAAATATATTACTGAATAACCACCCGAATACACCAAGAGTTAATTTTTTCCAAAGACTCGACATAGTTAAAAATCACATCGACTCCAAAGCTTGGGTTTACGGCATCAAGGATCATGAATTTCAGGCCCGTATCCCCAAAAATATTATTAATCCAGAATGTCTGAATAACTGTCTGATACCACCCCTGACTTCTATTACAGAACTCGTCGATATCTCTTCTGGGATATTTGCTTCAGTACAAAGCATTACGAACACTCAGGCAAGCCTTGATCAAGCAAAAAAAACCCCTCAAAAAAATCTCCTCAATGGTCCGGGCATCTTGGTCGAATCTAGTTCCGGCCCCGCATGATCAAATGGCGTTGATAGAAAAATTTTCCCCCGAATTAAATAACAAACTAATCGGCAAGACAGTGAGGGCTCGAGTCTCTCAACCAAGCTACGTTTCCTGTGGCCTCATCCCAGCCAGCCAGCTGAGGTCGAAGTCATTGCAGAGGGCATTCAAAATACATCAACCAGCCCCCAGAGTATTCGGTATTGACCACAGTCCTTTTGTCAGCAGTGATTATCTAACTGACGGTCGCTCATGCCCAATAGATGGCACGTGTCTCCCTATCGTAGACGGGTCTACTCTGTTGATCAGCGCTTGGTATAATAATGAACATGCACTCGCTCAGCTCTTAATTGATATTGCAAAACGAGTAAGACTTACCTACAAATAAGGAAATAAATATATGTGCGGCGATCTTGACGACTATGACCCGGGGAAACATGCTGAAATACTCTTAAAAAAACTAAAAGAACAGATCGGTAAACCAACGATAAATACATCCAGTTCTTGGTCCCAAGAATTGGCTGCCATGGATCTGGTGGAGTCGAACAAAGAATTACTAGCCCATTTCCTGATGATGGGGAACGCCGTGACTCTAAAACGGAATGAGTCTGAACGGCTCGAATCGATTGCCCAACTTGCTCAAGTGCATGCCTACCTGTCTGGCGTGCTTACGGGATTACTGTTAGATGATGGCGCCCTCCAACAGATTGGCATCCAGAAATTTTTAGCAGGGTTCTCTCTCGGTCGAGAAATTGATAAAAATGCTAGCGCATTAGTCGCTCATGGACATTCTCACGGTCATGCCCATCAACATGATCACTAATCGAGACCACAAGGCAAATGCAGCCCCCCAAAGAACAAAAAAATTTAGCTCGGCGACTGACAAACGGTCATAGGTATGTATGCTGATTTGCTAGAGGGAGGCAGTTATGCGTATCTGGGATCGCTATATAGATGATGATATACGTAAGATGTATCAGCACTACAGGTCTGAACCAAAAATTGGTTCGAATCCTTGCCTATTATTAATAGACCTCTACAACCTATCGTACAAAGGCGGAGATCGTCCTGTTTCAGAACTGCTGGAGACCAACCCCTCTGGCTGTGGAGAGCACGCCTACCGCGCCATTGAGCCGACCCAGCAACTAATTGAAATGTTTAGGGCGCTTGACTATTCCATTATTTATACGACCAGAGATTGGGCGGCTCACGCATCCGGCATGCACTCTACCCAGCGACAACGTAAAGATGTCAGCGAGTCTGACTATCAAATATTTGACGCGTTCAGACCTCAGCCGACAGACGCCATTATCAAAAAATCAAGAGCGAGTGTTTTCTATAAAACCAAGCTAGATGAAGTGATTATGGAAAGAAATATCGACTCCATCGTCGTGGGTGGCGAAAGCACCAGCGGATGTGTGAGGGCCTCAGTCGTAGATGCTTACTCAAGAGGGCTCCCGCCAATACTTGTCACCGAATGTATTTTTGACCGAAATCCAGTAAGTCACGCGATCAATCTTTTTGACATGCACCACAAATACGGCCACGTGACTACTCTAAAAGAATTGAACAACCTCCTCATCTCCCATAAAGGAGAAAAGCAAAAAGAATGAATACATGGGACGCCGTATGGGCAGGCTTGATGGCAATATTAGAGCCGTCTGCTTTCATGTATATGATGATTGGGATCGTCATCAGTTCGACCCTTGTGGCGCTTCCAGGTATCGGCTCTAAAACTGCTATAGCACTTCTTTTACCTCTGGCATTCACACTTGAAAAATTTGAAGCAATATGCCTGATAGTCACTGTTTGGGCGGTTAGCAACACTGCCAACTCTATCACCTCAATTTTATTTGCCGTCCCAGGTGGCTCAGGCTCCCAGGCAACCATATTAGATGGCTTCCCAATGGCAAGAAACGGCGAGGCCGCCAGAGCGCTGTCGGCGGCATTCACTTCCTCGGCATTAGGAGGAGTTTTTGGCGCAATCGTTCTCGCGTTATCGCTACCGGTATTAAAGCCGCTGGTTATCTTGCTTGGCCCACCTGAGTTTTTTGTCCTAATCCTATTCGGCATCACAATGGTATCGACCTTAAGTGGGAAAAATAAGTCGAAGGGTCTCGTAATTGGTATTCTTGGGCTGCTTATCTCTTCAGTCGGAATCCACTTAGTTAGTGGGATTCCTCGCTTCACGTTTGGCAACTTAATTCTCATGGATGGTCTTAACCTGATACCTGTGACCATCGGATTATTTGCAATTCCTGAACTTATTTCGTTGGTTGCCTCCGGCTCATCTATCTCAAAAATGGAACTCAATGATCTTGACAGTGGGAGACGCCAAGGAATCCGTGACTCATTCACACACTGGTGGCTAATTGTACGATCTAGCCTTGTTGGTGTCTGGGTCGGAATGATCCCAGGCTTAGGCTCCTCAGTCGCTGACTGGTTCGCATACGGTCACGCGCGAGCCACCGAAAAAGGTGCGGAAGAATCATTTGGCAAAGGAGACGTTCGGGGAGTAATCGCCGTCGACGCGGCCACCAACGCAAAAGAGGGCGGCTCTCTGATCCCTACATTAGCCTTCGGTATTCCAGGATCGTCAACATTAGCGCTGGTATTCGGAGGTTTGTTAGTCGTTGGAGTGAAGCCTGGAAAAGAGATCCTGACCACAAATCTTGACGTCACATTTTCCTTTATTTGGCTTCTCATCATAGCCAGCGTGATCACCTCTCTACTCTGTATTGTATTCATCAAACCATTAGCTAAGGCAACGCAAGTGCGACCAAGCTTGCTTGTCCCAGTGATATGCGCGTTATCCGTGGTGGGAGCATTCGCTAACGCCAATAGTTTTGGTGATGTGATAGTTATGGCTATTTTTGGGGCCTTCGGCTACTGGCTCCGCCTGCATGGGTGGCCCCGCCCCCCCCTGCTTCTTGGGCTTGTACTCGGCCCAGAGGCAGAGAGGCATTTGTGGACTTCATATCAGTTGTACGAGTGGGAGTTCGTTCTCAGACCAATCACCGGTTCGCTTCTTATTTTACTGGTTTTGATCTTAGGCTGGCCCAGTATTAAGAAATTTACTAATCGAATTCTAGGAGCTGGGTCATGAGTCTTTCAATCAGCAGAACTATACTCGGAATTAGTTTTCTCAGCTTATTCGCTTATACGCTTATCGCCGGACTCAATATGCCCTTCAGAGCCAGCATGCTTCCAGTTTTCGCATCTTCGGCAGCACTTCCCCTAGTTCTACTGGCCATTTGGACAGAATTTCAAACACACAAAACTAATCGATCGCAAGCTGAAAACTCAAATGGAGATCTGGCAGTGTCAGACACTGAGGTCACAACAGAGGCGCTGAGAAGAGTCGGTTATTTTTTTGTTTGGTTCATATGTTTAATCACTAGCGCTTACCTTTTTGGGTTCCTAATCGCGCTACCGGTCATGGTCTTTATTTACTTAGCCGTTAACGGAGAGCCCTTCAAGTTATCGGTCGGCCTAAGTCTAATGGTTTTGGTAATCCTCTACGGAGGATTCCAAAAAGGTCTAGTACTGCCTCTTCCAAAAGGCGTTCTGACCATGGCGCTGTTTGGCAGCTAATTATAATAACGAAAGAGGCAACTTAACCATGCAATTAAAAAAACTGATAGGAGCGGCTGTGCTAGCTGGATTAGTCAGCCAGACCGCACTTGTGTCAACCGACGTGAGCGCTGGCTCGCACAGTGACTTTTACAAAGGGAAAACGATTACAATCGTAGTCCGCTCCGGTCCTGGCGGCGGTTACGATACGTATGGTCGACTCATAGGCAACCATATCGGTAAACATATTCCCGGTAATCCAAATGTCATCGTGCAGAACATGCCGGGCGCTGGTGGCATTGTCGCCGCAAACTACCTGAACTCACAGGCAGATCAGGACGGAACCGTTATCGCCATTTTCGACCGTGGTGCAGCGTTCACTCAACGCGTGGGAAAAGAAGGTGTTGCCTACGACGTGTCCCAATGGAATTTATTGGGAAGTGCAACCGGCGAGGCATACGCCTACGTTGCTTCTAAAGATGCACCATTTAATTCTCTCAGTGAGCTCAAAGCACTGTCGAAAGTGCAAAATTTCAGTGCGACTGGGCCTGGTTCAGATTCTTATACATACACCGAGCTTCTCCAAAATGCAGGAATGCCAGTAAAGTTAATCGCAGGCTACGTTGGCACTCAAGAGAAACTCTTAGCAATTATACGAGGAGAGGTTCAGGGAACAGCAGGAAGCTTCGGCAGCATCGCGGAGCAGGCTGAGTCTGAGGGACTTAAGGTAATTGGTTTGCTAGGAAAAGTTCCGTCTAGGCCAGATCTAGAGCAACTGGCCACATTCATGACGGACGACCAAAAGCCAACACTCGCTGTTGCTGTTGCGCCCCTTGCCGCAGGACGGCCATTCGCAACGACACCAAACGTTCCCGCTGATCGCGTAAAAATATTACAAGCCGCGTTTCAAAAGGCTCTAGTTGATCCCGCACTGCTCGCCGAAGCTGAGAAAAGTGGACGTCCTATCGATTACATGGGGCCGACTGATTTGAAAAATCTCTACAACGATATTCTGGCTGCATCAGATGAGGTAATCGAAAAATTTAGCGCGACACCAAGTACAAAGATCACGGCAGCATTGGATGAAGTCGGTAAGAAAGGGAAAGTAATAAAATTCCAAGGAAAAGGGTCTCAGGTCTCTTCGTCGATATCGAAAAGTCGAACAAAAATAACGATTGGTGGTAAAGACGCAAAACGTGGCGACCTTAAAGCAGGCATGAACTGTACCGTAGAGTATAATCCAGGCCACAAGAAGCGCGAAGCCAGCTTAGTTGCTTGTAAGTAAAACAATACTATAAGTTCAGGATATATCCCGCAGTCGGGTGTATCCTGTAACTACTAATAAACCACCGGCCCCCTCTTGGCCCTGATGGACATACTCGTTGCTAAAAGACCATCTTAAAATGCTTCTAGGGGCTGGACTGTGGATTATTCTGGATCTCCCGCTAGCATGGCTGCTCGGCCCAGCAACTATCGGCCTCCTCTTAGCAACGCAAGCCCGACCTATCGGCCCCGACTTTTTCTTTGGCGACCTCGGGCGTGGCCTGCTCGGAGTGGCCATCGGCGCAAGCATTACAAAAGACCACGTCCAATGGTTGCTCGAACATCCGAGCCTGGGCATGGGCTTGCTAGTGTACGTGGCGATAGGCGGCGGCGTTGGTTTCATATGGCTCCACCGATTCTGCCACTGGGACAAGCCCTCAGCGTGGTTTGCTGCATTTCCGGGCGGCATGAGCGAAATGATCGCGAGCGCAGAGGCTTTTGGAGCAAACATACCAAAAGTTGCGTTATCTCACTCACTTCGAATCTTTTGCTTGATATCGGGAGCATCGGTCGCAAGCTACTTCGCCGCAGGAATAACGAATGAGTCTCTAACTTTTGGTCAGGTCAGTTGGAATCTACAACCACTAGTTTTCGCTACTGTCGTAATTTCAGTGTGGGGAGGGAAACATCTGAAAATTCCAGCACCGTCGTTCATGGCCCCACTTTTTGCGAGCCTGCTTGTTAATCTAATTTTCGATGTACAATTGCGCCTAACCGACCTTGTTTTAGTTGCCGCCCAATACTTCATAGGATGGAGCATTGCATCAAAATTTAAGGGGGTGTCGCGCAAAGAAGTCCTCCAAATCCTAAAGCAGGTATTTATTCTATTACTTCTTTTTTTGCCTATTTGGGCGACGATGGCTTTAGTTCTAGATCACTTCACAGAGATTGACATTATATCAATCATTTTAGGCTTAGCTCCCGGCGGACAAGCCGAAATTGCACTCATAGCAATCGCTATGAACGCCAACCTAGCTGTAGTAATGGTGCTCCATGTTCTAAGGTCCTTGATCATCACGATCCTTTGCCCAATGGCTTTTACTTTTTTTATTAAAACAAAACGAGATAATTCTGTGTAGTTAGCTATCTGCTTTAATTGATTAATCGCGGATATCTTGTAGTAGCCAATCCGTAGGAATCTCTCGCCCTAACCCTTGAAGAAGGACTAACTCGTATACCAGGCCGCCGACTGACGAAAATTGAAGGCCTTGGTTGCCGACATTGCGATAAAACGTAATCTGATCAGAGGAGGTCCTGCCCTCGCATTTTCCTGTAACGAGATCCGTAAACTCTGGCTTATCTCCTCCTTTTCCACGATCCATGAACTCTGGACTATCACCTCCAAATCCAGGCGATCTATTTTTATCTGGGATAATACGTTGCTGTTTTAGTGTGCCGCCAAGAAATGCGGCAGGCGAATGGCCACGCTCTGCCTGAAAAACATCAGTTTGCTTCATCTGAAGCCCGGCGATACCTTGTCGCACAACGACATCAAAACGATGGACCGCTTCTTCAGGCATCTCTCGGCGACCTAAATTGGTCACATGCTGACCAGGCTGAAGCCAATCGGCATCGTAAACCGGCAGCATACTATCGGTCGCTGTCGAAACAATATCAGCGCCAATTATCGCATCTTTAGGACTAGATACTGGAGTCACCTGTATTCCTAACGTCTCTGACATCTCTTCTGCGAATCGCTCTTTATTACCTGCCGTCGGACTGAACACCCGGCACTCTTTGATCGGTCTCACACAACAAAAAGCATCCAGAAAGGTCCGAGCCATGCCTCCTGAACCGATCATACCTACCACTTCGGAATCTTGACGAGAAAGATATTTTGCTCCAATGCCTGCGCCACCCCCAACTCGCATGTGCTGCAATACACCATCATTGATGAGTGCAAGCGGCTCACCATTCCTTGTGGACATTAAAAACACCAGACCACAATAAGTTCCAGGCTCGATACAATGTTTCTCTTCGGTCCAGCTACCGTCATCAGCTTTGGGCCAGCTCACAATGTCAGACTTCATACGAATGGCGAAATATTGACTACTGGCCCCTTCCATTGAACCCCAGCGAAAGTAGCTATCGATCCCTTCAGCCGGATAATAGAGGTCCACACGTGGCCTATGAACAGCGCCATACTCACTGATACCGCGAAAAGCCTCCTCTTGAACGCGTATACAGTCCACCATTCTGAGGACGCTGTTGACTTCATCATTATTAATTAACTTCATTAACTAAGTATCCAGAGTTATATCGGCAAATAACTGTTCAGGAGGCATATAAGCGGCTCCAATAGACTGATCCACCGCGTAACGCATCAGCATGTCGATATTTTCTTTGTTAGCATTAAATCCACGAGGCCAAATCCTATCTGAGAAACGGATGCGGTCACGTTCATACTGATGACGGCAACCCGGCAACATTGACCAGTTTGGGTCTGCGTAATATCCCTCTGCAATATCAAACGCTGAGTGAAATAACTCCATCAACTGAATGGGTAACTGGGGATTTTTGTGGACTAACGCCTCGTGGATAGCTATCACATGCATAATTGGGAAAAATCCAGCATCCGAAAAATATCGCTCTTCCTCTAACTCTGGATCAAGAAATAGGCGCCTCGCCTGTACTGCACCACTCATAACATTTATGGGTGGATGCGGTAAGAAGAAAGCGTCAATCTCACCACTTTGTAGTCGATCACCTAAGCGCTCTCGTTCGCCAAGAAACTCAACGCTAATTTCAGGTCCCAAATCGAGAGGAATCTTCTCTTTCGTTGTCAGCTTCCAATGAATCGAACGCCACGGGACTTTATAATAAAATTCAAGGTCTCCTTTCGCCAGAAGAGATAACGTGGTTTGAAAAGCGCTCAGGGCTACGTTCTTTCCGACAAGGTGCTGGGGCTCTGTAATTTCAGAACTCTGAAGCACCCACATTTGGCTTGAACTGAACAACCGCCTCGGGCAAATAGGCACCCCTACTATCGGGTAACCCCTAGTCTTCGCGGCCAAAAAAGAAGACATCGAAAACTCTGCCACATCATACTGATTGGCTAAAAACGACTCGTGACGATCAGCCCCATGAATTAATGTTGCACTCTGGCCAACCTGGAATGGTTGCAATTCAAAATCGAATGAATGATGCAAAGAGCCATCAAAAAAAGGGAAGTGTCGATCATATCGATCTAAAGCAATTTTTATCTGCATCAGAAAATCCTCTTGGCTTGAAGGGATTCAGTAACCTATCGCGTCTCCGTCACTTCTTTTATCCGAACTGATCCCACTTTAAGCTTTTGGGCTTCAGCATCCACTCGCTCAACCTTTATACCCATCTCAAAGCCGGCCATCTGCAGGATTTCAAGTTCCTCGTCAGAAGCGCTCTCAAACCAGTACTGTTCTCCGCGCGGGATAAGAATGCCCTCGTACTTTCCGAAATCACCAATTAACACATCTTCAGGACCATAAAATCGAACTCGACCAGATAGAACCATCCAGAATCCATCCATCCCCCGATGGGAGTGGAGGTTGTTCTCCCCGCCCTCGCGAACCACCTGAACCCGGCCGCGGATAACATCACTACCCGCCAATTGAACAATTGCCTTGCCACCAGGCATGTCATCAGGCTTCTCATACTTAAATACCTGATAGCTTCCATGATTCATTTTGGCTTCTCCCGGTCGGCTGTTATTGTTATTAGACTTCGGAGGATAAGATAATCCAAGAACGCCAACCCATATCAATCCAATATCTGGGCAAAACTGATATGCAAAACTCCTGAAGCACCACCTATGCTTTTAATAAAAAAACAAACCAACCAACGCAGGCCGATCCCATGACCACATAACATGGATCCCAACGCTTTAGCCACACGCCTAAAATAAGGGCTGCCAAGGCAGGATATTCGATGTAATTGATGGATAAACTAAGAACGAGACTTGAGCCTGCCGTAGACATCATCCCCGCAATCACAAATCCAGATGCCGGAATAAAGATAGCTACGTATTGTTTCAATTGATCGTGCCAGTGTGCAGCAACCGATGCACCAAAGACTGTTGGGATCGTGATGCCAACCAGACAAGCAAGTGCACCCGGGAATCCCGCTAAAAAATAACCAATGCCAGCAACAAAACTACACTTAGGTCCCGGTGCAAAATTTCCAATAGCGTAGGCCCAAGCAAACAATGCGGGACTCAGAACACCGGACTCAACCCACTGATCTTGGATAATAGCGAGTTGTCCATTCCCCCCTCCGAGCGAAAATAGGGTGCTAAAGGCAATAATCCATAGGATTTCTAACAGAAATGAGGCTTGACTATCTAGCACGATGCTTATCCGTAGGTGGAGTATCGTGGACAAAAATTGAGCCTGCCAGCATCGCGATACATGCTGCTACTATTAATGATCCGTCAAAAAATACTACGAAAATGGGGATGCCTAAACTTATAAAAAACCCGACTAAAAATGAGCTTTTATCTCTATTTGCACCAAAAAATATGCTTAGGGCGTTACCTCCGAGTAATCCCACCACTCCAAGTCCCACAAAATGCTGAATCGACATTAATAAGGGATTGTCGGCTGCTAGGATGCTAATAGCACAAGCGACTAAAACTAGACCGGCACCCGGTATGAGTATGCAAACAGAAGAAGCGATCGCGCCAGTTGCTCCCCCGATTCGATAACCAATCATCGCAGCAAATACCAAGAACTTTGGAGCGGGTATTATGGCCGCCGCTAGCATGAGTGATTTTTGATCATCAGCGGTTAACAACCCACGCCGTTCTACCAACTCCTTATGAAGTCTGTCCATAGCGGCCCACATCCCCCCGAAGCAGGTGCAACCGAGGAATAGAAAAAGACTGCAAATATCAAGTATGGGCAGAAATTTCCTCTGGCTTGAATCATCCACGCGTCAACAACCCCCTAATTAGTGTAAGTCTCTGACATATTTGGATATATAGTAAGCTTAACTATCGCTCTATCCTGGTGGATACGTCAAACAGACTCAGTTTGAGATATAAATCTGTCTCGTCTAACGGTAACCCTCCTCTCGCCCACACAATTCATGAAATCTCTACTATGAGAAATGTAGATGGATAAAAAACTTAGACACATACCACGGCTTGGACGTTTAGATGAACTTGAAGTAGTCAATAGACGTTATAAGTCCCTGAAATAAATAATAAACGTCGAAGATCACGTTCAAAAAAAATCAAAATTTTTAAGACGTGATCAATGACTTTGGCAGAGACTATTTTTAGTATGACTATCGACTAAATGAGCCTTCAATTTCGTGCTGGTTTTCCACGGAACCAGTCAGTTATATTATTTTTCATACAGAGTTTGCTGTGCATGCAATCAATTCAAATGCAGTTGTCCCGATCTTTGGTAGCTTACAGATACAGAGATAGTTATGGTGTTATTTAGTCATCAATAACAATAAGGTGGAGTACAGTTTGTCTCTATTAAATTTATCTATTGCCACTAATGACTACGACCACTTTAGAGATGTTCGTCTAGGAAATATCAAACCAGAAGGAATCGATTTAAATTGGTTTATATTCACGCATCACGAATGTTTTGCTCGGTTCACAGCGGATCGAGAGTTTGATATATCAGAGCTTTCGTTTGCTAAATTCAGCGCTCAGATCACTCGAAAAGATGCAGATATTATTGGCTTGCCGATAATCTGCTCAAGGCTATTCCGCTTTAGCTCGTTTTACGTTAACAAGAATAGTGGCGTAAAGACGATTGAGGATCTGAAGGGAAAACGTGTCGGCTCGCCTGAATGGGCTCATTCTGCTGCTGTTTGGATGCGCGGATGGATGCAAAACGATAAAGGAATAAATCTCTCTGATATACGTTGGGTTCAAGCAGGCGCCAACGCGCCAGGCAGAGAAGAGAAGGTTGAGCTTAATCTCCCAGAGGGGATTAAGATTGAACGTATAAAGGATAAGTCGCTCAGTGAGCTGCTGGCGAACGGCGCAATCGACTGTGCGATCATAGCTCGACCCCCAACCTGTTTTCTGGAGAGCCACCCCGACGTAGTTCGACTATTCCCAAACTATATCAACATGGAAGAAATCTATTTTAAGGAGTCTGGGATATGGCCGGTAATGCATATTTTGGCGATGAAAAAATCAATTCATGACAAAAATCCATGGGTGGCACGGAATTTATATAACGCGTTTTTAGATTCAAAGGAACGAAGTTTAGCACGGTTGCTTGATCCAGCTATTTCCAGGTATCCGTTGCCCTGGCTAGCGACTTACGCGCGTGACATGCAAGATCTGATGAGTGGCGACCCATTCCCTTTCGGAATTGAAGAAAATAGGAAGACCTGGGAAAAGATGGCTCTTTACTCATTTCAGCAAGGCATCGCTCACCGAGAATTCACACCTGAAGAAATCTTTCCTTCAAGCATCTCAACGAAGGTCATTATTTAACAAGGAGTGTAATAGTTATGGCAACAAAACATCCACCGTCAGCAGGCTCTGTAGATCAAACGATTATTGCTGATCTTGCCGCTGCCAGCAGAATACTGGCTGCCCAAGGCGTAGTTGATGGTTTTGGGCATGTGTCAATACGTCACCCAACTGCTACAGATCGCTTTTTGATGGCCATGTCATTGGCCCCAGCCCTAGTTAAACCAAGCGATATCATCGAATATACATTAGATAGTGAGCCCTGCGAGGAGCTTGGCCGCGGGTCATTTCTGGAGCGGTTTATCCACGGCGAAATCTATAAAATACGTCCTGATATCAATGCAGTAGTCCACTCGCACTCTCCATCAGTCATTCCCTTCAGTCTTGTGAAAAATAAAATGCAGGCAATGTTTCATAATGCCGCATTCCTTGCCGCAGGGGTGCCAGTGTTCGATATCCGACATTTGTTCGGAATGACTGACATGCTTGTGTGTGATTGCGCCAAAGGCTTGGCACTTGCAGAAACCTTGGAAGACAAACATGTTGCTCTAATGCGTGCCCATGGCTCAGTGGCTACAGGGGGTTCTTTGCAAACTGCTGTCTTCAGAGCCGTTTACACAGAAGTTAACGCCCGCATACAACTGTCAGCAATCAGCATCGCTGAAGGTAATGTGATTGAAGCGTTAGAAAATGAAGAAGGCATACTTGCCGACCAAATTAATAAAACTGCCGGAGTGCGCGCTTGGAATCTATGGCGCGCCGACGTTCGTTCAACACACAACTGGTAAACTTTATGGAATCAATCAAACAAGATCTAGTTGACTGCATCCGAATGCTCGAGCAATCAGACATCATCGACTATAATGGTCACGCAAGTATAAAACTTGATAAAAATAGGCTCCTAATCAATATTGGCTCCTGCCGGCGCAGTGCACTCAGTACCGCTGATATCTGCGAAATCGACTTCGAGGGAAACGTCATAACTGGGAACGGTAAACCGCCACTCGAATTCCATCTACATGTAGGCATATACAAGGCGCGCCCTGACGTAAAGGCAATTGTTCACGCGCATCCCAAGTGGTCAACATTCTTGACAATGACAGGGAATACTTATCTCCCTGTATACGCCCAGGGAACATTGGTTTACCCACTACCATTACTGGACTCTCCAAATTCTATTAACAACCCAGTGATGGCCGGACGACTTGCAGATACTCTGAATGATCGCCCGGCCGCACTGATGAAGGCGCATGGAGCGGTGACAGTCGGAGCGACCATCCAAGACGCTTTTGTTTTGGCTAACTACCTCGAGGAAAACTGTTACCGT
Organism: uncultured Pseudomonadales bacterium; assembly: GCA_964520465.1. GTDB lineage: Bacteria > Pseudomonadota > Gammaproteobacteria > Pseudomonadales > Litorivicinaceae > HIMB30. The sequence goes on from CAZFNA010000003.1 coordinate 47,168, forward strand.
CAATACATGGCCATGCAGATAGGACAGCCTTACGCCTTTACCGACCAAGAAATCGAAAAATGTCGAGAAAAACTCTGGAATCCAAACTTATTTCAGCGGACGTGGAATCATTTCAAGGCAAAGCTGCCACCCCTAGTTCTATGAAACTAACGAAAAACTCAGACATTAATCTTGCGGGCGTGATGGGCTTCCCGATCATCCACTCGCGCAGCCCATTGATGCACAACACTATGATGACGGAAAATAAAATAAGAGGGGCTTATGTGCCTCTCGAGATCAAGCCCGGGACACTAAAACTAGCCCTCGAGGCTCTTCCAAAGCTTGGTTTTAAGGGAGTAAACCTCACGATCCCACTCAAGCAAGAAGCGATCTCAGTAGTCGATGAGTTAGACCCTGTTGGTCGCTTAATAGGCGCCGTCAGCTGTGTAGTAGTTAGAGAGGACGACTCCCTCTTTGGGGTCAACAATGATTGGATCGGATTCAGAGACAATTTAGACGACGCATATCCTGACTGGAGATCAGAAACCCATAATGCCATGGTGATCGGCGCCGGCGGAGGATCGCGCGCGATTGTCTATGCATTGATAGAGGCAGGAATTGAACAAATCTACTTGGTTAATAGGACCCAAGGCCACGCAAAAACCATTGCTGCAATTTTTAAGGATCATCATGTCAATATTTATCCTTGGGAAGACCTAAACGACTTAGTTCCAAAAGCTGATTTAATTATAAATACGACGAACCAAGGCATGGTCGGTCAGCCAGCCCTGCCGATATCACTGGAAACCGCGCAGCCTTCAACTTTCGTAACTGATATTATTTATACGCCGCTTGAGACCCCTCTCATTCAAGCCGCTAAGACTCGCGGCCTGAGAACTTTAGGCGGTCTTGGGATGCTGTTGCACCAGTCCCGGCCAGCTTGGCGAATGTGGTTCGGCATTGACCCTGTAATCACAGAAAAAATGCGGCACCTTATGACCCAAGACATTCTGAATGAGCTCGGTAGCTAGGCTGATCAAGTGACCGATTTCTCACCGCTCATTCCCATCGCCATACTGAGAGTACCGCCATCCACAGGGATATCGATACCTGTTATGAATGCAGCGTCATGACTCAGGGCAAAAAGAACTGCATTAGCCTGATCCTGGGGCTCACCCAATCGACCAAGCGGTATCCCTACCGGTGCACGACCGCCGTCAATTCTCTCGCCTACAGGATTGCCGCTGCGCGTCGGTGTCACAGAGTTCACCCGAATCCCAATAGACGCGAACTCAACCGCCATGCAACGCGTTAAGTTCAAGACCCCAGCCTTTGCCGAGCAATAAGCGGCGGCATTCTTACGACCTCTATGAGCAGAGGTGGAAGCTATATTGACTATACTGCCCTTCTCAATTTTATCCTCGATCATCCCTTTCACACACGCCTGGCCAACAAGAAAGACCGAAGTAAGCGAAATATTTAAAACGCTAACCCAATCTTCATACGAAGAGTCCAGCACCCCCTTTCTGATTGTAATTGCAGCATTATTAACCAAGCCGTCCAGCGGACCAAAATTAGACCGCACTTCCTTAATCATCGATTGGACTTGATCGGGGTTGGAGACATCCGCGACCACTCCGTAGGTCTTGCCGCCCACAGCCTTTACCGCATCAACCGTACCTTGAAGACTTTCAGGATTAATGTCATTAAGAGCCAATTCGGCACCAGCTCTCGCAAGCGTCACAGCGATTTGACGACCAATATTTGGGCCTGCCCCCGTCAATAGAACTCGGCGTCCTTCCATACTTGCAAACTGAAAATTCATTCTCCAATCTCCGCTAGATATTCAAATATTATTCCTTGATATAACTCTTTTTCTAGAATGATCTCAAACAGACCGAATAAACAGATTCCTAAGCAGGCACTTGTAACGAAGGCCATAAAAAATGTTTTCCCGCCGAAAATAAACATAGAGCAAAATGTATAAATGATTGCAGCCAAAACTAATCCAAGAAAATAAGCCAAAAAGACGAATGCCGAAATCCAAACCAATGAACTGGCTACCCTAATAGAGCTTGGTCTTTCATTCGAGCCTGTCTGAGCATCCTGCAATGAATCTTCATCCTCGCCTATACGGTCAAAACCTAGTATCACAAAGAGGCAGGTTAAGAGCATAAAAATAGAGGCCCAGAATGGTATAAAAGCTGACACTGGTCCGTAACTCGAACCGACGAACAATGTACCCACTGCAAAGCCAGTCAATGGAACGAGTAGGCTTAAATTTTTTCTGTCCAATCTGCTCTTCAAAACCTATGACTCCTTGATTGACGGACTAGATATAAATCCTTTCAGATAATAGATAATACAACCTAGAATCAAAGCCATGATCACCAAAGACTGAGGTCGGTCGAAAAGAATACTTAGTGTTCCATCACCGATGCGCAGTGTCTGGAAGTAACTTGTCTCCATAAGCGGGCCAAGGACTATTGCCAAAGGAAAAGAGATTCGAGGAAACCCGAACCGCATAAAGGTAAATCCGATAAAACCAAATGCGAGCGTCGTGAAGACATCATAGATTTCATTGTCAAGCGAGTAAGATCCAATCATGGCAAACGCAAGTACGATCGGGACTAGTGTGCGTGAATCAACAAAGGTTAGTTTTGCGATCGAGCTTGCAGCTAGAATCGTAATTATGGATGCAATGACGCCTGAAACTGCCGAAGCAGCTATCAGAATCCAAATAATATCTAAACTCTCGGTCATGATTGTAGGCCCTGGGACCATCCCATGAAGAATTAATACACTCAAAAAAACAGCCATCTCCGCACTACCAGGGATGCCAAAGGCCAAGGTGGGCACCAGGGCGCCCCCTTCTTTCGCGTTATTTGCTGACTCTGGAGCGATCACGCCAACAATATTACCTTTGCCAAATGAGTCTCTGTCACTAGGTTTAGCCGTCGTAACCGCTATGGTGTAGGCCATAAATGCTGCCACAGTTCCGCCGACACCTGGCAGAGCTCCCACGCCAGTTCCTATAGCGCTACCTCTAAGTAATACCCGCCATTCTCTTATCGGCACAAGACAGCCTTGAAATACCTGTCGCATATTAATCGCTTCAATATTTCCAGAGCCCGCGACTGAGCCTTGTTTGGCCCATAAGTTAATCATCTCACTGACGGCAAAAAAACCAATCATCACAGGCACCAGTTTAAAACCATCCCAAAGGTAATCTACCCCGAATGTAAACCGCTCCTCTCCCGTGACCTCATGATAGCCAACAGACGCAATGATTAATCCAAACAAGCCAACAATCAGGCTCTTAACAAACTTCTTCCCAGTTGAGAGTGAGACGGTAACCAGACCAAGTACCGCAAGTAGAAGAAATTCCATAGGGGCAAACATTAGAACAATTTCTCGAGTGATCGGAACCATCGCGATTAAAAAGATAATGCCAATGATGCCGCCAAGACCTGAAGCGGTTGCAGCCGCACCAATAGCCAGGCCCCCTTTACCCTGCTGCGCCAAGGGATAACCATCAAGAGTCGTGGCGGCGTTAGGCGCTGTTCCTGGAGTATTTAAAAGGATCGCAGTAACGGCGCCGCTCGTCGGGGCAACGCCCATGACTCCAGCCATAAGTATAATTGCGTCGCCAGCCTCCATATTCATAGAAAACGGGATCAAAAGGGCAAGTGCGGTAGTGCCTCCAAGGCCCGGCAAAACGCCGAAAATAAGGCCAATCAGAGTACCTAATAAGAGGTAAACCATCGAGTCTAATTCAAACAGTCTGGCCCACGCATCTGCTATTAACGCTAAGTCAAGCGCTTCCATTATTTCTTCCTGTTAAGAGTGTTGGGGCCACATGCCGAGCCCCCAACAAAATCATTTAGTAAGAAAGATCACCCTAGCGGGTGATGTCACTTTCCTTAAAAAACGTCTCTGAACTGTTTGAAGTAATTAAGCGTGCTCATGAGCGCTTCCTTGGTTTCTTCGGTAGTCTCATAAGCCTTGACTGGGTTACCCGTCTTAGCCGACCACGCTTGGATATCAGGGTGGTTTACCGCGTAAGACAATGCATCGTTCCACATATCCATGACGTCTTTAGACATGCCCCCTGGGCCAGCAATAATACGTAACAACCCAAGGCTGTGAAGCTCAGGGTGTCCAATATCTTTACCGTTTACAGCGTCTGGGAACGCAGCATCTACCTTGTCTGCAAAGTGTGCCAAAATCCGGTAATCACCGCCCTTGTTATAGCGCTTTGCCGAGCCCGAGGCCAGCATTGTCACGTCTCCATCGCCCCTAAGCACCGCCGTAGTGTAGTCACGGGACGATTTGTATCCATAAATATATTCACCCCCTTTGCCAAGGCTAGACCAGGTGATCCTATTGGCCATATTTGACGTTGACCCAGGACCCTGTTCTGGAATTTTCAAATCCCCAGACTTGTTCAACAGATCATCCAACTTTTTGTAGGGCCCCTCACCAGAAACAACAACCACATAACTGTCACCACCCACACGATTCAGCCAGCTATATCCCTCAATATCATATCCAGGATTCTCGCCTTTGATGTACGGCAGACCATGACCAGGAATGTTAAATATTTGTACGACATGTCCGTCTGGTTTTTGCTTGGAGGTGTATACCGCAGCTTTCTTACCGGATGCGCCGGGCATATTCTTAGGCACTACTTTGATTTTATTAAAAGCCTTTCCAGATTTCTGCTGAAAATATTCCTGAATGTAAGGGGATAATTTACGGGTCAGTGTATCGAACCCGCCACCTGGCCCGTATGGAATGACGATAGTTAGATCTTTTTCTGGGAATGCGGCCTGGGCTGGCGCCGACGCGATCAATCCAAGAACTACCAATGCTGTGAGAAAACGCATGTTTGCTCTCCTTGAGTGTTATATTTATTCATCACCAATAAATGCAATGTTGAATTCACCGTAACGCGGCTGGTTCTAATCGTCTAGGGAAACAAGCAAATACGCGATCGAATTTTACTATTGCCTAGAAACCTAGCTGGTATGATTAAAAATCCGCTTGCCCGCAGTCGCCAACGTTACCATCATTAAAAACGTCAAAATTATGCCGATGGCTAGAAATATCCACTGAGTACTCATAGAAACGGCTGCCAATCCAGCGGTTAAAGGAACAATAAAAGTAGCCAATCGATTTGAACTAGTTCTTAGTCCAATGACTAACCCCTGTATATCTTTCGAAACCTTTGCCCCTAATACTGAAAACATCGCTGGCTGAGTGACGCCGATTGCCATTCCCATGGCGATATTGAGCGCCATTAATACTAGATAGGATTGCGTAAACGACATGCTTGAGACAGCAATAAGAGCGAGAACGATAAATATTCCAAGAATTTTCTCGGAACTCCACCAGCTAGCAAAGACTACATGCAAAAAGGCCGAACAAGCAGAAGAAATAGCGCTTACCCCAATTAGAATACCAATCTGAGAGGCGCTGAACTGAAGTTCAGCCAGATACACCGGAATAAAACTGGTCTGAAGAGATACAGCTCCCAGTCGCACCGATGAACAAGCGATTATGTAAAAAACCACCGGGTCTCGAAGAAGAAAAAGTGCTTTAGTGTAGTCACCCCCAAACGCCTGCCTTTTAGACGATGGTGGACCTATATCAGCAACTTCCGGCGCTATTCGTAATGCAAGGAAACACAGTGCTAAGCACCAGACACCTGTGGCTGCAAAGCTTGAACCACTTCCAAAGTAATCCCAAATAAAACCGATCATGAACGGCCCGAAAAATGTCCCGCTCATACTCCAGAAACCAAGATGACCGGTTATAGTGGGATCACCACGGTAGGTCTTGCCGATACCAGTTTGAACGCCTATCCAGCAGAATGATTGACAGACACCGAAGACAAGCTGCAGTAAAACCAAATGAAATACACTCGTCGCCAGCGGATAAACTAGGGATAGGAGGGCGCATGCGAGAGCTAGACGTGTCACCATAAACCGAACGCCATATCGATCCACCATGGCACCCCCAGGGATCGCCAGCAAAAATGGCAATAAAGATCGCATCGCCATAATAATCCCCACTTCAGATGGGGACGCACCGAGACCAAGAGCATATAACGGAACGATAACAGCGGTCATGGGAACGAGACCAAGCGCCAAAAAGCCAGAGGCAAACTAA